>JAGOUF010000202.1 GCA_018061385.1 Chitinophagaceae bacterium
ACTACTAATACTGAGGTATCTGGAATATCGTAATTGGAAATTAGTTGGTTTTTTAAGAGAGCATTTTCCTCGGCCAATTGCTTATTAATTTGTTTTAAGCTAAAATATTCTTTAAACCCATAATATTTTTTATTAATTCCTCCAGTTACTTCGTTTGCAGCAGATGCAAAAAAAGCTTCGTGTGTTTTGCTGCTATTGCTTAACATAACTATACAGCAAATTTGCAGTATAATAAAGCAAATGAATACAAAATACCGTTGAATAAAAAGGAAAATATTTTTCACCAAGAAAAGGTTTAAAGTTCAAAGTTCAAGGTTTAGAGTTTAAGGTTTTACCTTACCACTTTTGCCTTATACCTTTTACCTTATTGTTACTTCATAATAAACGGAAAACGCTGATAATTTTTTAATGCTAAACCTGTACCACGAACAACGCTTTTTAATGGATCGTCGGCAATATGTACTGGCAATTTAATTTTGGCACTCAATCTTTTATCAAGTCCTCTTAACAATGCACCACCACCTGTAAGGTATAAGCCTCTTCTATAAATATCTGCAGCCAATTCGGGCGGTGTAGTTTCTAATGCTTTTAAAATGGCTTCTTCTATTTTGAAAATACTTTTATCTAAAGCTTCAGCAATTTCTTGATAGCTTACCATAATTTGTTTAGGAATACCTGTTACCAAATCTCTACCATTTACAGGCATATCATCTGGTGGAGTTTCTAAATCTTTCATGGCTGCACCAACATGTATTTTAATTTGCTCTGCTGTACGTTCACCAATTAATAAACTGTGATATC
This sequence comes from Chitinophagaceae bacterium, assembly GCA_018061385.1. GTDB lineage: Bacteria > Bacteroidota > Bacteroidia > Chitinophagales > Chitinophagaceae > UBA1930. The sequence goes on from JAGOUF010000202.1 coordinate 802, forward strand.
TACGTAAAGCCTCCATAATATCTGCAGTAAATTCATCACCTGCAATACGAATACTTTGATCGCAAACAATACCAGCCAATGCAATCACTGTGATACCTGTTGTTCCGCCTCCAATATCAATAATCATGTTTCCTACAGGTTCTTCCACATCAATTCCAATACCTAAAGCCGCTGCCATAGGTTCGTGAATCATGTATACTTCTTTTGCACCAGCTTGCTCAGCACTATCTCTAACTGCACGTTTTTCAACTTCGGTAATTGATGATGGTATGCAAATAACCATTCTCCAACTTGGCGGAAACAATGGTTTTTTAGGATAAACCAATTTAATTAATTCACGTATCATTAATTCGGCAGCATTAAAATCGGCAATTACACCATCTTTTAAAGGACGAACAGTTCTAATACTTTCATGCGTTTTTTCGTGCATTAACAATGCTTTCTTGCCAACTGCCAATACTTCTTTTGGATTGTTTCTGTTTAAGGCAACAATGCTAGGTTCATTCACTACAATATCATCGTTGTGAATAATAAGGGTATTGGCTGTACCCAAGTCCATTGCAATTTCTTGCGTAAAAAAGCTAAAAAGTCCCATTATGATGAATAAATTAATTTTTATAAATAGTGAGCAAAGGTGGTAGAAATAAACGGATTAACAAAGCCTAATATAGCACATTTTTTTGCAGATAAAAGAATTAACAAAATTTAGTACCAATTGGTATTGTTTTTAATTTTTTCGCATCAAATCGCAAGTTCAATTACATTTTATTCTGCCATGTCTTTATAACCTTCTTTATGGGTAGAATCGGGCAATTGTGAGTTTCTCAATTCCACTGGTTTCACAGCTTTTTTACGCATTTGTAAATTCAATAATTCAACAATAAAAGAGAAAGCCATGGCAAAATATACGTAGTTCTTTAAGTGCAATTCTTCGGCAGCATGATGGTTCCAACCTTCTACCAATAAAGTAATTCCAATCATTACTAAAAACGATAAAGCCAACATTTTAATAGTTGGATGATTGTGTATGAAATTGGCAATATTGCTACTGAATAAAAACATTACAATCATTGCAATTACAACAGCTGCAACCATAATTTCAATATGCTTGGCTGTACCGCCTGCTGTAATAATGCTATCGAAACTAAAAACCATATCAATAAGCATAATTTGTACAATAGCATTGCCTAAACTTAAAGGCTTTGTTTTTTTGTTTAGTGCAGCCTCTTCTTCACCTTCTAACTTATGATGTATTTCTTTTACAGTTTTGTAAATAAGAAATAAACCACCTGCTAACATTACTAAACTAGATAAATCGAACGATTTGCCCCAAAAGCCCAACACTTCTTTGCCTTTTTGAGCCAATAACCAGCTTAAACCCATTAATAAGATACAACGAACAAAAATGCCAGTAAACATCCAAATTAAACGGGCTTTGGGTTGTTTTTCTTTAGGCAATCTGTTCATAATAATGCTTACAAAAATTACATTATCAATGCCTAACACAATTTCTAAAACAACCAAAACAAAAAAACTAACAATACTTTCCGATGTAAATAAATGTTCCATTAAAATTTAATTGTGGGCAAATATAATGCTAGCAATTTTTTTATTAAATATGAATATGTTTAGCTAAAAATTTCTTCTACCAATTGTTGTTGTGGAATAGTTTTTTGATTGCCTGTTCTTAAATCTTTTAGAGTACAATTTCCATCTTCCATTTCTTTGGTGCCAATAATTACAATGTATGGAATGTTTTTTTTCTCGGCATATTTAAATTGCTTATCAAACTTAGAAAGTTCGTGATACATTTCGCAACGAATGCCACCTGCTCTAAGTTGTTGCATAATTGTAAAAGCATTTTTACTTTCTGCAATACCTAAATTAAAAAATAAAATTTGAGTGGCTATTTCAACATTTTCTGGAAAAAGGCTTAGCTCTTCTAACACATCATAAATTCTATCTACACCAAAACTAATACCAACGCCAGGTACATTGGGCAAACCAAAAGTGCCTGTTAAATCATCATATCTTCCACCACCACCAATGCTACCCATTTGTACATTTTTGGCTTTAATTTCAAAGATGACGCCTGTGTAATAATTCAAGCCACGAGCAAGGGTGAAATCTGTTATAAGTGTTGAGTTGGTAGTGCTGATTTGATAGTTTAAGATGTGTTCAATTTCTGCTATTCCATTTAAACCAGTTTCATTATTGCCCAATAAATTTTTTAATTGGATAATTTTTTCTTCATTGGTTCCATCTATTAATAAATATTGTTCAATGGTGGCAATCTGGGTTTCGTTTAAATCACGCTGACGCAACTCGTCTTTCACTCTTTCCAATCCAATTTTATCTAGCTTATCAATTGCAATGGTGATGTCAACCATTTTCTCTGCACCACCACACAATTCTGCTAATGCAGCTAATATTTTTCTACTATTTAATCTTATTTCAACATCAATTCCCAACTTCTCAAAAACAGTAGCATAAATATTAACCAATTCAACTTCGTTCAATAAACTTTTGCTGCCAACAACATCTGCATCGCATTGATAAAATTCTCTGTAACGGCCACGTTGTGGTCTATCAGCTCTCCAAACTGGTTGTATTTGGTAGCGTTTAAATGGCATAGTTAATTGTCCATAATTCATGGCTACATAACGTGCAAAAGGAATGGTTAAATCGTATCGAAGAGCACGTTCTGTAATTGCTGCATTGTTTTTTCCTTCTAATACTTTTTCAAATTCTGTTCTAGCTTTTTCATGCTTTTCTGGTCTATCAAAACCATTATTCAAAATTTTAAAAATCAACTTATCACCTTCTTCACCATACTTTCCCATTAAAGTTTCTATATTTTCCATTGCTGGCGTTTCTAATGGTTGAAATCCATACAACTCAAAAACAGTTCTAATGGTATTAAAAATATAATTTCGTTTACGTACAACTGCTGCACTAAAATCTCTTGTTCCTTGTGGTAAACTTGGTTTTGCCATAATCAATGTGAGTGGTTAATGTGAGTGGTGAAATGTGAGTTAATTCACAATCATCTTACTCAGCATTTGAAATGTTTTTATTATTAAATTTCCTGTTTCTGTTATTTCTTCTTTGCGAAAATACTCTAATTCGCAAGCCATATCCAATATGGTATCTACTTCAATTAAAGAACCTCTGGATATTTCAAAAAATCTTTTTCTTTCTTGTAACGATTTTCTTGAATAGCCTTCTGCAAAATTTAAATGAACTGACAATGCAGCTCGTCTTAATTGTTGCATCATATTAAATCGTTCTTCTTGTGGTAATAATTTTGATAATTTGTAGCATGATAAAACCAGCGATTTGCTTGTGCTAAAAATACCAAGTTTTGTATGTGCAAGTTGAAGAAACATATTGCAATTTTTTGTTCATGAAAATACAATTATTCACCACTCACCACTCACGATTATCACCACTCACGATTCACAATTTTTTCACAAGCCCTATCAATCATATCAAATACTTTATGGTATCCATCTTCTTCTCCATACCAAGGATCTGGAACATTTCTGTTTTCACCTTTAAATAATTCGTTCAACAATAAACCTACTTTTTGTTCATTCCATAAATGGCCACTAATCTTTTTTACATCGTTGTAATTGCTGCTGTCCATTACATAAATTCTATCATAATTCAGCATATCTTCTTGTACAAATTGTTTGCATTGTTGATGACTAATATCAATACCATTATGCTTGGCTACTTTTTGAGATAAATGGTGTGGAGGATTGCCTACATGGTAACCAGCTGTTCCTGCACTATCAACTTGCCAATTCAATGCTGCAGCATTGGCTTTGTGTTGTAAAATACCTTCTGCCAACGGACTTCTACAAATATTACCTAAACAAACCATTAAAATTTTCATTGTGGCAAATATAGTTTTTGTTGGTGTTTAGTTGGCCAACATGCATGCTTTCAAATGAAGTGTAAATAAATTATGGAAATTTTTTAGTTATAGCATCTTATTACAAAACTGGCCAGTTTCTACATTTCAATCACCACCAAAAACTTGAATCATGAAACCAGAAAAAATTCTTCAAAGCAATATCTTAGATATTGTTTTTGAAAACAGAAACAAAGCATACGGAGCATATGAATTACGCAATATGTACAACAATCGTATGACCAAATCTATTGTTATTACTAGCTTAATTGTATTGCTTTTTGCAGTATCGCAAAGCTTTAAAGTGCCTGTAAAGCATGGAAAAGTAGTTGTTGAAAATTTACCTGCTCTAAAGTTTACGGAAGTATCAATTCTTAAAGAAGAAGTGAAGCCTACACCTAAAACTGAAATCAAAAAAATTCAAAAGCAACATGCTGCTGAAGCTGCATATACAAAACCTGAAATTGTAAAAGACAATTTAGCCAACAATAAAATGACGGAAGTTGTTAAACTAGATAGTATGTTGATTGGTACAAAGGAAATAAAAGGGGAAGCTATAACAACAGAAGTAGCTATAACAAGAGAAGTGCCAACCAATGGCAATGCCAAAGAAACCATAGAACCAGTTGTTGTAACAGAAAGCAATACCCCATTGGTTATTGCAGAATTTATGCCTGAATTTCCAGGTGGAAAAG
>JAGOUF010000203.1 GCA_018061385.1 Chitinophagaceae bacterium
ATATATCACTCATACGTGGAAAATATCTTGTAGGAGATGCTGTTGGTGCAAATGATCTGAAAAATGGAGAATTTCCTGAATTCCAATTGGCTCCACTTGGTCCATTATCAATTTGTTCCCAAGAGTACGTTAATGCATCTCCATTGGCATCTGTAGCACTTCCAGTTAATATAAAAGGTGTTCCTGCAGGAATCGTATAATCAGATCCAGCATTTACAACTGGAGCCGAATTGCCAGTAGCTGTTATTTGTGCACAGCTACCACCAGTACCACCATTGTTAGAAAAACTTCCAATTTGACCTTGACTTACTGTGTGAAAATAAGGAATACTATTGTTGGCTAAATCGTTTATGGCACCACAAATACCAGCATAGCCCATGATTGTTATACCACTACCTGGCTCAACAGATGTACTACCTGTTCTATTGCCACTGCAATTATCAGTAGTTGCATTAAAAGTATGATTTCCACCAAATTGATGACCAACTTCATGAGCAACAAAATCAATATCATAAGCATCACCACTTGGTTGTGGGCTTCCAGTAATACCCCTTGCTTTGTTACTTGCATTACATACCACACCCAAACCAGCTAAACCACCACCACCAGTACTAAAAGTATGGCCAATATCAAAATTGGCTGTTCCTATTCTGCTAGTAATTACACTTTGGCTTTCTCCAATTAAAGTATTGGCATCATTATTTCCTGTAAATAAGTCTGAAGCAGCACTTAAGTATTCAATTAAATTGTTGTTAGCAACAAGTACCAATCTGATAGCTACTTCATTTTCATAAACACCATTTACTCTGTTAACTGTGGTTACTATAGCAGAGTGCAATTGTGTTGCATTTGTAGCACCAACTGCAACTGCATATTCTCCAGTACAAGCAACAGCAAAACGGTAAGTTCTTAATTGAGTTCCTAAACAAAAACCTGCTGTTGTTCTTGCACCTAAATCTGAAATATTGGTTCCAGCGGTAACATCAATACCCAACTCACTAAACTGGTTTTTAGGCTTCAAATCTTTTTTTGTATAAGACATATAATTTTCAACATTTCCTCTTTCATAAGGATCAATATAAATTGAACCATTGATTGGTGATAGTATTTGAGCATGAAAACCAAAATCTGTCCAATCTAATTTTATTGTTGCAGTTCTATCATCAATGCCTTGTCCACTATAGGTTTTAATGTCTTGAAACTTATTCATTAAACCCGGTTCTTGAATAGGCGATTCAACAACACTAAATCTGCTAATACTACCATCGGGCATTGGTATTGATAAAATTACTGGCTTGCTTACCGCATCTGCTGTAAACTCCATGGGTACTTGCTTCAGCAATTGTTTTAAGGATACAACATCTAACGTAACAGCCCTAAATTTTTCTGGAATAATAGGACGAACTTGTGTGGAAGATGTTTTAAAAGACGATGCATTTTTATCAGCAAAAAAATTATTTTGTGCCATCACTCCGAGTGGAGCAATGAATGCAAAGAGGAATACAATTTTGTAGAAAACCTTCATAAATTAATTTTTAGAACAAGCAAGTTAAATAAATTGAACTAATTGTAATTATTGTTATCAATAAATGTTGTTTTAAGCGGGTACTTTGAAGTAAATAAATCATTGCTGACCCAATATTGCTAACTTTTTTATTCTCACAAATGCTTTGCAATCAAAAAAATTGCAAAAAGTTTGTTTTGCAACAGCAAGGTTTATACCTTGTTGACCTTAACCAAAACTACCCTCATTATGAAAAAAGCCCTCATTGGATCGCTTGTAGGCGGTTTACTAATTTTTATTTGGCAAACTTTAAGCTGGACTGTAATGGATTTACATAGACCAGCACAAGATTATACCCCCAAACAAGATACTATAATGGCATTTTTAAATGCTACACTCGAAAAAGAAGGTGGCTATTATATTCCAAATACGCCATCTGGCACATCTATGGAAGAATCAACAAAACAAGCCGAAAAAATGCAAGGCAAACCTTGGGCTACAATTCAATACCACAAATCTTTACAAATGGATAGTCGCACCATGTTTATGAATATGGGCAGAGGCTTTGTTGTAAATGTTATTATTGCATGGATGGTTTGTTGGATGATTTCTAAAATGAAAACACCAAGCTTTATTACTGTATTACTTGTAAATATTTTTATTGGTTGTATTGTTTTTTTGAATGTTCCCTATACAGGCTTTATTTGGTACAAAACTTTTGATTTAACAGCACATTTAACCGATGCCTTGGTAAGTTGGGCTTTTTGTGGGGCTTGGCTTGGCTGGTGGTTAAGAAGATAACTTTTTCAACTTTATATTTATAAAAATAGGCAACTAAATTAGTTGCCTATTTTTATAATAATTATTACCTATTGTAAAGATGAAAAAGTTTTAAATCAACTTCTCTAAAACAAAATACACTGCAGGACAAAATGTTGCATTTTTTAAAGTAATTGCTGGGCGTTTCAATAAAACATCTTCATCGGTATATGGGAAACGATGGCAATCTGATGGGCGATGCTCATAAATGTCGCAATAATTATCTGCTCCTAAAAACGGGCAAGGAGAAAGCTTGGTAACATAATCCCCTTCTTTATCAAGTTTTAAATATGTTTCAATAAAATCGCCCTCCTTCATTCTTAGATATTTACTAATTCGTTTAATATCGGGCGTTTTAAAACGTGGAGAATAATTTTTACAACATGCAGCACAACTTAAACAATCAATTTGCTCAAAAGCTGCTTCATGCAAATCTGGCAATTGCTTCAACACTTTACTTTTGTTGGCTCTTTGCAAAAAATTTTTATACAGCTTAGTATGCTCTTCACTTTTCTTTTGCCAATTGTCTAAATTCATTTCTGCCATATTACAAAGATATAGATTTGATTAGGGATTACTGAATGGGGATTAGTGAATGGGGACTGGGAAATAATGAACTGCTTTGTTACAATTAAAACTCATTTTAAACAATACAAAAAAACATTTTTCTTTGTACTTCTGCAACTTAGCAGTTATCTACTAAATGGAAACAACAAAAGAAACCTTACTCATCCTTTTTTCAACACCTTACTATTTTATAATAATTGGAATAGAAATTTTTTTATCGAATTATCAGCATAAAAAATTATACACACTAAAAGATACGGTTACCAATATTTATTTAATGCTGTTAAATGGTGGTTTGGATTTACTGTTTAGATCAATATACGTAGGTTTAATCTTCACTTTTTTATACAACCATCGATTGATAGATAGTTGGCAAAATGCGTTTGCATATTGGGCTATTTTATTAATTGCTGAAGATTTTTTATACTATTGGCTTCATAGATTCGATCATGAAATTCGTTTTTTTTGGGCAACGCATGTAACGCATCATTCATCAAAAAAAATGAACTTTACAGTGGGCTTTAGGTCGTCTGTTTTTCAGCCATTGTACAGATTTATTTACTTTTCACCCCTGCCATTATTGGGTTTTAAGCCATTAGATATTTTGTTTGTTTATGCTGCTACCCAAATTTGGGGAATTTTTGTACATACTGAACTCATTAAAAAAATGGGTTGGTTAGAATATATTTTAGTTACTCCTTCTCATCATAGAGTACACCATGCCAGCAACCCAAAATATTTAGATAAAAACATGGGCATGTTTTTAATTGTTTGGGATAAACTGTTTGGTACTTTTCAAAAAGAGCTCAACGAAAAAGAATATCAACCCATTAATTATGGGTTAACCAAAAATTTAGAAAACCCCAACGCTGTTACTGTTGTATTGCATGAATGGGCACAAATTTTTAAAGATATTACACAACCCAATATTTCTTTAAAAGCTCGTTGGTTGTATCTTTTTGGCCCTCCTGGTTATAGCCACAATGGTAGTAGGCAAACAAGCAAACAAATGAGACTTGTAGAAAATAGTTTAGACCAACATAAACCAGTTTAAAAGCAGATAAATTATTATTTGTTCATAATTTCATGCACAGTTTATTACCAACTACAAACAATCGTTAGCATTGGGTGTAATTAGCATGTACATTTGCGGCGAATTTTAGTGAATAAATTGAGGCTATTGGAGTTGTTTCTTTTCTTGTTCATTTTAAGTACAACAGTTGAAGAGTGCCCTGCTAAAGCAGGATTTTCAACAACGCCACCGAAGCCTAGTTTTTATTCTATCGCTAGTAACACAATAAAAAATCTAAATTAGGAACATGAATCTTTTCCATCTACAAAACACAGAATTTCAGCGTCGCCATAATGGACCAAATGCTGCAGACAAAACAAAAATGTTGCAAACCATTGGCATTGCTAGTTTAGACGATTTAATTGATAAAACTGTTCCTTCGGGAATTCGTTTAGCTGAAGAATTAACAACCCCAGCAGCAATTAGTGAGTTTGAGTATTTGAATGAACTAAAAGCAGTTGCTGCAAAAAATAAAGTTTTTAAAACTTATATTGGTCAAGGTTATTATAACACCATTACACCAAGTGTTATTTTACGTAATGTTTTCGAAAATCCAGGATGGTACACACAGTACACACCTTATCAAGCAGAAATTTCTCAAGGTCGTTTAGAAAGTTTATTAAACTTTCAAACCATGGTAACAGATTTAACAGGTTTGCCTTTGGCAAATGCTTCTTTGTTAGACGAATCTACTGCTGCTGCAGAAGCAATGAGCATGTTATTTCACAATGGCGATACTGCTAAAAAAACCAAATTTTTTGTTGACGTAAATGTGTTTCCTCAAACAAAAGATTTATTAAAAACTAGAGCAACTCCAATAAAAATTGAATTGGTTTTTGGCGATTATAAAACAGCTTTATTGGATGATCATTTTTTTGGTGCATTAATTCAATACCCAAATAACTTAGGTAGTGTAGAAGATTATAAAGACTTTATTTCTAACGTTCATGCAGTTGGTGGTTATGTTGTAATAGCTACAGATTTGTTGGCATTGACACTACTTACGTCTCCTGGAGATTTAGGTGCAGATGTTGCAGTTGGTAGTGCACAACGTTTTGGTGTACCAATGGGTTATGGTGGACCACATGCTGCTTTTTTTGCAACAAAAGAAGAATTTAAACGTGGTATACCTGGACGTATTATTGGTGTAAGTATAGATGCACAGGGCAATAGAGCTTTGCGTATGGCTTTACAAACAAGAGAGCAACACATTAAACGTGAAAAAGCAACTTCGAATATTTGTACTGCACAAGCATTGTTAAGCAATATGGCTGCAATGTATGCTGTTTACCATGGTGCAGAAGGCTTGAAAAATATTGCTACAAGAGTTGCTACTTTAACACAGGTATTAAGTAGTACATTAACAACAATGGGCTTTAGCAATTTAAACACTGCTTACTTTGATACCATTACTGTTAAAGCAAATAGCA
>JAGOUF010000204.1 GCA_018061385.1 Chitinophagaceae bacterium
TACAAGAAACAATTAAATCAAATCTCCCTTTAGGGAAATTTTGGAACGTAAATACTCCACTTGAATTTGTTGTTGTACCAATAGATGTATTGCTTAAATACACACTAGCAAATGCAACAGGTTGTTTCCCATCTGCAGATAAAACTGTTCCACTAAAACTTTGTGCTTGCACACCAACAAAAATCATCAAACAACTAAGTAAAAAAATTAAACGCATATTTAAAAGTAACTGAAAGAAAAACACCATAGAATATTTCTGTTTTAATTAAGGCTAACTTTTAATACAGTTTTAGTAATTTCATAAGTTATAACTTTAACCAATAAGGCATTATAGCTAACACAAAATATGCAAGTATTGAAATATTTTTTATCACGAACTATTCTTAAATACAGCAGCATTGCAGTACTTGCACTTTTTATTTCTTTTTCAGCAATAGCACAACAACCCACACCAATTATTTTTAAACCTTTAGTAACGCCACTTACACAAGTTTTTCATTTAGAAAAAGCTGGCTTAATTGCAATTACAAACGATCGTGAATTACAGTTTTGGGACGAGAATACAAAAGCCTATTATGGATATTTTGGAGTATTGCCAACAAGTGCATTTAATTATAAAATACGATTGGTAGAATATATTGAAGCATACAAGACAGTAGCAGTTGTTTGGCAAGAATATACTACACCCAATAACATAAAAGACACTATTTATAAAGATTTTTTATCGGTAATTAATTTACAAACTTTAATGCTTGCACAACCAATTGTACCAAACGGAATGCAGGCTTTTATAGAATACAAGTACAATAAACAAATCATTTTACCAAAGTTCAAAAATGCTGAATCTATTTATCAATATGCCTATCATACTGAAAGCAATAGCTTTTATACTTGCGATAGAATAGGGAATATTAATGTGTACAAAAATGCTGCGTTTGTAAAAACAATTCCTACCAATATTGCTTTTACAAAGCTATTGGCTATTGACACTTCCAATACTTATGCAATATTAGCAAATGCAAAAAATGCACAAGTAAAAAGAATTCATTTAATTACTGAAAAATCAAGCACCGTAAGTAATTTAAAGTTTATTAAAACTTGCTTAACCGAAAATTGGAATTACAACGATTATACTTTTGTTGCATCTTTTGTTAAGGAAGCCAATGCCTTGGTATTGGTAGATTCGGCTAGTAGGCTACAGTTTTATTCGGCCACCAATCATACCATTGAAACCATTAACTTTTTGCCCAAAAACATACAAGCCAATATAGTAAGTTTTCAGTTCAATGTTAAAGACTCTTCTGTATTTGCAATAATTGAACAACAAAGTAATCGGTGTGAAAGAAGTTTAATTAGTTCAAATTTAAAAACTGGCATTACCAATACTTTTAATGGTGGAAATCCATTACAAATAACTTCATCTTTTTATGGAAGTTCACCATCATCATTAAGATTAATGATCTCTGGAATTTCTGAGCAAGAAATAGATTTAAGTACACTCTCAGAAAAAACAAATCACTTTTTAGTTAACTCACCAAACGACAATTTGGCTTTATCCGCTAAATGGGAAAACGGCTATGTATCTGTTTTTAAAGAAAATCTCAATCAGTATAAATTAAAAGTTTTTGAATTTGAAAACAATAAAAGCAACTTGATTTATACACAAACAATTCAACTAAAACCCAATGAAATTTTAGCTGCTATTGAAGCTAAAAAGAAATGGTATATAACTACACAAAACAACCAACCCAACAATATTTATAGCGTTGATTTTAAGATTTACGACAGCCTACAAAATTGCATTTTTAAACTTCCTGTTCATGGACCAATGCAATTGATGAATACTTTTTCTTTTGAACAAAGAATATTTTCTGAAGATGGAAAGTACATGTATATAAAAGAATATTTAGGTACATATAAAGAAATTGACTCTTGCAGATTACGTGTTTTTTCAACCAGTGATTTTAGTGTTGTAAAAGACATTTCATTTATTGAATTATCGAAAGGAAATATCTACAAACGCTATACCGTAAGAATTTCAGATAGCTCAGAAAAATTATATTTAACTCAGCTAAAAAAAATAGGTGCTAATTATTTGAATTACTTAACAAAGTATGATTTAAAAAGCAAGGCAACCAGTCCTGAAAAAGAGTTTCAATTGTTCATAGAACCAACGCAAACAACAATGCTGTTCTATGTACAGAATATTAAAATTTCAAAAGGAGAAGAAATGGTTTTATGGACAGGCTCAGTTAGTATAAATGGAACTACACCTGCCGATAATATTTATTTTCAGGGCATAAGAGGTACCATGCTCAACGATACTAAGAACCAATGGGGTATTAACCTTACCTTTTTTCCAGAAATTGAAAACGTATTACTCTTCAATAATTTTGTTGCAGTTCAACTCAACGATCAAGTGCAATTGTATAAATGGCAAAATAATATATTTGAAAATTTTTTAACCTTAATTCCAGTTTACAACGAAAAAACAGTTGAAGCAAGTTGCTTATTTGTTGCCTACGAAAAAAACTACCAAACGTTTAATTATTATGAAAAAACCGGCAACGATGATTGTATAAGTTTTAAACTAAACAACCATAGTTATAGAAGAAGTTTATTTGATTTAACTTTTAATAGACCCGATTTAATTTTAGAACAAATACCAGAACATGATATAGAATTTAAAGATTTATTTAGAACAGCTGTACTTAAACGAGGTGAGAGAATTACCAATAAATTACAAAATTTTAATCCCGATGAATTACCATTTGTACAAATAAAAAACACAGGTTATGTTGGCAATAGATATAAAATAACGCTTAGTATTAAAAGCAAGCAGCCAATCAATCAAATTAAAGTAACCATTAATGGAACCGTGGTAACTAAATCTACATACATGAGTATGGAGTTTGGCGAAACTCAATACAACTTATTCGAAACTTTATCACAGGGTGAAAACGCCATTGAAATTGTTGTTGTAACAAAAAAAGGGTTAGAAAGTTTGCCATTACGCTTAATTCAAAATCACAATAAGCCACAAGAAAAACCTGTACTACATGTGTTGGTTGCATCTGTTAGTAATTACAAAAATACCAACGCCAATTTACCATTTGCTGTAAAAGATGGAAGAGATATGGCAAAGCTTTTTAAACAACAATTAAACGATACTTTATTTAGCCATATAATAGTTGATACGTTATTTAATGAACAATTAAATGAATATGATATAAAAAAATGGTTATCACAAAGAAAAGATGTTGACCCCAATGATTATGTTGTAGTTTTTTATAGTGGACATGGATTGTTAAACAACCAAAAAGAATTACAATTGGCAACTTCATTTACCCAATTTGAAGAAGCCAAAAACACCATTGATTTTGCCCAAATTTTACATTCATTAGATGAAGTTCCAGCAAGACAAAAACTATTTTTAATAGATGCTTGCCATAGTGGAGATTTAGATAAATCAGGCATTGAAAAAAACAACAACAATACTGCCGATACGAATTCTAACACGTCAGATTCTACATCAAGCAAAAGTGTTTCATTAAGATTTAAAAAGAAACAAAACAATGCTTTTGAAGCCATGCAAAAAATATTTTCCTTTTCAGAAAAAGGCAATGGTACCATTGTATTCTCAGCATCTGGTGGAATGCAAGTTGCTTATGAGGGTGCAAAATATCAAAATGGATATTTTACTTATGCTTTAAAAGAAGCCCTCTTGTACAACAAAGCCAACGAACTAAACAACACAGGCTTATGGTTAAATCAATTGATTAAATACACCACAAAAAGAGTAACAGAAATATCGAACGGTCAACAAACGCCTAATTTACGTATTGCTCACCCCGATATTAATTGGAGAATAAAATAAACTGTATTCGCCATCTTTTCAATTTTTCAATAAACAAAAGCATACCGAAAAAATTGAACATACGCTTGATATTTTTATTCATCACGATTTACTTCAATTCATTTTGTAAAACTTGCACTTAAAAAATTAGCTAATTTTAACATTTCCGAAATGTTTCGTATATAAAAAATACTTGTACATTTGAACTACTAAATATTTCGTACATCACAAAAAGAACATTATGTATAAACCAATTTTAACGACTGTATTGTTTGCAGTTTTAGCAAGTAGCCAATTAACTGCACAAGAAAAAAACGAAACCAAAGAACGTAAAGAAAAGAAACAAGAAAATATCATCATCAAAAAGAAAGGTGATAAGAATGAGAAAGTAACTGTAGTTGTAGATGGAGAAACGATTACTGTAAACGGTATGCCGATTGAAGATTTCAACGATGAAAATTTAGAAATTATTACTCGTAAAGGAAAAGCGATTGCCAACGAAATGGCTCCAAGAATTAGAAAGATGGTTCGCAGTTTTGATGGCACTGGAGTTGGTGCTTCAAATAAAGCATTTTTAGGTGTAACCTCAGAAATTGTAGAACAAGGTGCAAAAATTACTGGCATTACAAAAGCCAGTGCTGCTGAAAAAGCAGGTTTACAAATTGGTGATATCATAACAAAAATTGGTTCTGAAAAAATTGATGAAAAAAATGGATTATTTACTGCTATTGGAAAATACAAACCAGAAGAAAAAATTATGATTACTTATATAAGAAATGGTGCTGAAGCTACAACAGAAGCTTCTTTAGATAAAAACAAAACATCGAACATTGTTACTTGGAACAGCGAAGGTTTTGACATGGAAGCACCAGAAGGAATGCACTTTTTTAACAGCTTTCCTCGTACACCAAAAGTAGGTTTACAAATTGAAGATGTTGAAGAAGGTGATGGTGTAAAAATTTTAGGAGTAGATGAAAACACACCTGCTGAAAAAGCTGGCCTAAAAAAAGATGATGTACTTACAGAAATTGATGGAGCCAATTTAAAAAATGTAGATGAACTAAGAATTAAAATGAAAGCTTTTAAAGAAGGCGATAGTTTTAAAGTGAAATATAAAAGAGGCAACAAATCGCAAACAACAGAAATTAAATTGCCTAAAAAACTAAAAAGAGCCAATTTATAATTAACCCCAATAACACAAATAAAAACAGCCACTTTAGTTATAAAGTGGCTGTTTTTATTATACAGATTTATGTAGATTTTTAAAATTATAAAAAACATGAACTGGGGTAATTAAGTTACTGTCTTTATGTAATCTAAACTTATATAAAAAACTGGAATTGAAACTGCCAATTATTGTTTTTCCTTCAAGCACCCGTTATTAAATTATCAATGTTTTAAAAATTCATACTCGTAAACTTTTGGTGCGATTTTGTAGGAAAGCAAATTTAGTTTTTGTCGCAAATTGCCAATTAGTTCTGTATATTTTTCGTCTGTGCTTTTTGCGTTCATTCTACCTTGAGCATTTCT
>JAGOUF010000205.1:0-3805 GCA_018061385.1 Chitinophagaceae bacterium
GATAAATGGAATTTGAATGCAACCATTGGTAGATATAATAAAATTCAACCAAATACAATTTTAGGGTTTCAGCAAGATAATCAATTTGTAAATAACAATAGTGCTTATACAATTAGCAATCACTATGTATTGGGAATAGAACATTTGAAAAGTGATGCTACACGTTTTACCATTGAAGCATTTTATAAACAATATAGCAATGTGCCAGTAAGTATAAAAGATGGTATTAGTTTAAGTAATTTAGGAGCCGATTTTAATGTATTGGGCAATGAGGCAGTTCTTACAAATGGCAAAGGTCGTAGCTATGGAGTTGAATTTTTTGCTCAACAAAAATTAACCAAACGTTTCTTTGGTGTATTGAGTTATACTTTTTTCAAAAGTGAATACACCAATGCCAATGCAAAATATGCAGCAAGTAGTTGGGACAATCAGCATTTATTAAGTATTACTTGGGGGTATAAATTTAAAAGAAATTGGGAATTGGGTTTAAAGTTTCGTTACCAAGGTGGTGTGCCTTTTACACCTTTTGATGAAGCTGCAAGTAGAGCAAATTATTTAACGCTTGGGCAAGGAACCATGAATTACAATTTAGTAAATACGCAACGTTTAAACGCTTTTAATGCAAGCGATATTCGTATAGATAAAAAATGGAATTATAAAAAAGTTACTCTCGATTTATATATAGACATAACCAATTGGTATGCATCTAAAGCTCCTGGTTTGGCTCAATATACTTTTAAAAGAAATGATGAGAATACTGCATTTTTAACAACTGATGGACAACCCATTCAAAAAAATGGAGGCAATGCAATTCCATTTATCTTATTAAACAATGATGCTCAAATAACGCCTACCATTGGTTTTATAGTTGAGTTTTAATTTAATTAGAATGACTGTTTTTTATGCTGATATTCCAAAATAAAAAACAATCTAGTAATATCTTATAGTAGTTTTGGAAAAAACTCTATTGTTATGTTATTCAGTTTAAGAAAATATGTTTTGTTACTACTTACTTTAAGTTGTTGCAAACAATTAACTGCTCAGCAAACAAAAGAGTTTACCCATATTGATACTGCTTTATTTCAAGACAATGCACATCATTGGTACGATATTGTTGAAAAAACAGCAGTAATTCATCCTAGTTTCAATCAGCCAAAATATCAATCTACACAATTGCAAGAGATTGCCAACAATGTACTATTGTATCAAAAAGAAAATGGGGGTTGGCCTAAGAATTACGATATATTGGCCATATTAACTCCACAACAAAAAGATACATTGCTACAAAACAAGCAGTCTGTTTATACAACTTTTGATAATAGAACCACTTACTCACATATTGCACTATTAAGCAAAGTATATTATGTAATAAAAGATGAGCAATATAAAAAAGCAGCACTCAAAGGAATTGAATTTATTTTAACTGCACAATATGCAAATGGTGGTTGGCCACAGTTTTATCCTTTACAAAAAAATTATAGTCGTTATATAACTTTTAACGATGACGCAATGGCTGGAATTATGTTTTTATTAAAAGATATAATTGACCAAAAACTAGAATATAATTTTATTGATAATGCATTGAGAACACGAATTAAACATGCATTTAATAAAGGGATTGATTGTATTTTAAAAATGCAAATTAACGATGGAGGTAAACCTACTGTTTGGTGTCAACAACACAATGAAATTACATTAGAGCCAATTTGGGCAAGAAAGTTTGAACCACCCAGTATTACAAATGGCGAAAGTTGCAAAATAATTTTATTGTTAATGAGTATTCAAAGTCCTTCGCCAGAAGTTATTCAAGCAATTGAAAATGCGATTGTTTGGCTCAATGAAAGTAAAATTTACAATACAAGAGTAAAAACTGTTGACGCAACACCTACTCAATTTGCTTATCATTTTTCTAATAAAGATAAAGTGGTAATTATTGATTCTACAGCTCCGCCAATTTGGACACGTTACTACGAGTTAAAAACGCATCGCCCAATATTTTGCAATAGAGATAGCAAAATTGTATACACTTTGGCTGAAGTTGAAAGAGAGAGAAGAACAGGCTATGGGTGGTATACTTATGAACCTCAAAAAATATTGAATGAATATGTAAAGTGGAAAATAAAATGGAATAAGCAATAACACGCATTTGATAAGTGGTTTGTGTAGTTGTTGCAAATAACTAATTTCGGCTTACAAAAAAATTATATGAAAAAGTATTTTTTACTAATTACCCTTTTTATTAGTGCATCAACATTTGCACAAAATGCTACTTATATTTTAATTCGCCATGCCGAAAAAGATACAACAGCAAAAGGTTCTACAACCATGCAAGCCGATCCTCAATTAAGTTTTATGGGGCAAGAAAGAGCTAAAAGATTAATTACTGCATTGCATGAATATTCACTAGATGAAATTTATTCAACCAACTTTATTCGTACAAAAAGTACAGCGTTACCTATTGCCGAAGTTTCGAAGAAAGAAATACAATTGTATGATCATAAAAACTTAAAAGCATTTGCTGATAATCTTTTGCTCCAAAACAACAAAACTATTTTAGTTGTTGGGCACAATACAACTACGCCAGGCTTAGCCAACCTACTTTTAAAAGAAAGCAAATACAGTAGTTTAGATGAATCTGTTTACAATAAAATATTTATTGTAACTATTCAAAACAACATTGCAAGTTGTAAAGTTTTAGAATACTAAAAATGTATACATAATTAAAAAGCCCTGCAAAATTTTGCAGGGCTTTTTAATGTTATTTATATCAATAATTATAAAACATTAAAACCATAGCTAACATAGTATAAACCACCTATGCTAGGAGCTCCCCAACCTGTAGTGAAATATTTATTCCACAAATTGGTTGCACCCAACTTAACCAAAGCTTTATGCTTAGGAATACGGTATGTTAAAGCTGCATCTACAGTTGTATATGATGGAACTGTACCTGCACCAAATGTTCCTTCATAGAAGAAAGCATCCTGCCAACGCCACATAATAGAACCACCCAATCTGTTTTTAAGCAATAAGCCAGTATTAGAAAGACCAACGTTTACACGATATTTAGGTGCATTGAAATAAGTTGCAAAACCAGCTGGTACGTCTTTAATTTCATCTGAAAATGCATTAACATTTAAAGCAAAATTCTTAGGTAATAAGTATTCAACTGATGCTCCCCAACCTTGTACTTTTATTTCTTGAGATTGATTTACAGAAATGCTGTATGCCTGACGAGTATTTGCACTTAATAAACCCAATGCACTTGTTGGTCCACTAAGATTTGATTGTAACACAACTACACCACCAATAAAATCATTGTAAGTTGATTGATAAGCGTATACATCTATCAATAATTTCTTAGCAATAACACCTTTGTAACCCAATTCAAAAGATTTTACAGTTTCTGGTTTAAACTCACCAAATTCTTGTGGTTTTAAAATGCTTTGAGTTGCAGCTAAAGCTGTAGCAGCTTGTGTAGGTGTTGGTGCTGCAGGATTACCACCTTGTAAAGCAACATTTGTAGCAAATGCAGTTCCAAAAGCAGTAACATTAGCAACGCTATAACCAGAACGTGTATTAAAGCCATAATACTCTCTCAATTGTGGTAAACCACCCATTAATCTTGCTCCACCAGATACAAATAAATTGATCCATTGGTTTTGAGTTGACGGGAAACGATATGCACTTTGATAAGACATTCTTAAGTTATGATCTTTTGCTAACTTAACAACAGCAGAAGCTCTTGGCGTAAAACGACCTTTAAAATTAGAATTCTTATCATAACGACCAGAAGCAGTTATTT
>JAGOUF010000205.1:3905-5379 GCA_018061385.1 Chitinophagaceae bacterium
CGATATGCACTTTGATAAGACATTCTTAAGTTATGATCTTTTGCTAACTTAACAACAGCAGAAGCTCTTGGCGTAAAACGACCTTTAAAATTAGAATTCTTATCATAACGACCAGAAGCAGTTATTTTTAAGATATCGCCAAATAATTTCTTTTGAATTTGAATGTATCCACCATATTCATTGATTTTAATTTTACCTGCTGTATCAGCAAATAAAGTACCTTTTGAATCTAATACATATTGTTTATAGTTGCCACCAATCATAACATCAAAACCTTGATCCCTCACTTTCAAATCATCAGTTAAGTTGTATTGACCTTCTACCATGTTTAAAGAACTCTTATCAACAAATAAACCTCCATTGGTAGTTCCACCAATTGGTTTAGATGCAACACCTTTAAACATTGGATTATCTTGAATATTTCCAGTAGGACGACCAACATCAGCAAAATCTCTTGCAGATAAATGTGCATTAGAAGCTGGTAAACCCAATGAACGTGCAGTAACATAAGCACCCATGTATTGAGGATACCATGTTGTACTTGGCTTCCAAGCTTCATTAAACAAACGAGTGGTAATGGTTGAGTTGTAAGATTGACCAGCGTCTTCTCTTGTAGTATAAGCTCTTAAGAACCAGTTACGGTGTTTCAATTCAATTTTGTATTGACCCATTCTTAATTCTTTTAAAGAATATCTATCAGAACCAGTATAAACTGTAGTACCCATACCATAATATCCAGAAACAATTGCTTCAATATTATTGGTTAACTTATAATGTAATGCACCTTGTAATTTAACATTCAATGTTTGTGGATTGATTACATCTTTTTCAGCATAACCAGTACGGCTTACACTTTGATTGTTGAAATAGTTACGACTTGGAGCAGAACCATAAATAAATGGAGATCCACCGCCAGCAACAATTGCACCTGCACCAATACCAGTTAAAAATGTATTGAACTGATTGATGTTTGCAGTTGGATTACCAGCTAACCAACCATTAGACGCAGCAACAACAGCACCTGGAAAACCAGCCAAAACACCACTTGCAATAGTGCTCATGTTTTGAGTGGTTTCATCACCATAAACATTTACGCCATCATAATTTGGATCTGATAATCTATTTCCAGCAATATCATTACCATTTTGGCTAGTTGCAGTTGGAGTTCTAGAATAATTTCTATCATCAGTAGCTAACCAATCATTGGCCTGAATTAATTCAGCACCAAATTTAAAAGCAAATTTATCACTCACTTTTTTAGCCCAACGTATAGTCCAGTTATAATAAGGAGAAGCTGCTCTTTGCTTATTGTCTACATGGTTAATACCTTGCTTAATTTGAAAACTTAAACCTTGATATTTGAAAGGACTTTTACTGTTTACCAATAAAGTACCATTCATACCACCTGGACCATATAGTGCAGAAGAAGCACCACCCAAAAGTTCCATGCTTTCTACATCTAATTCAGTTAAAC
>JAGOUF010000206.1 GCA_018061385.1 Chitinophagaceae bacterium
ATTGGAAATTGTACGATACACATTATACTGAACGTTTTATGGATACGCCAAACGAAAACCCAGAAGGCTATAAAAAAACAAGTGTACTGCAATATGCAAACATGTACAAAGGATTAATTAGAATTGTTCATGGAACATCAGATGATAATGTGCATCAACAAAATAGTTTACAGTTGATTGATCAATTACAAAACTTAAAAAAGCATTTTGAGTTTATGTTGTATCCTGGTGAAAGGCATGGAATACTAGGTTTGAAAGGAATACACAATAGAACTGAAGCTTATCAATTTTATTACAACAATTTGTTGAGCAAACCAATGCCCAATAATTTCTGGAAATAATTTTGTTGGTTTTTATTCCTTGCACTAAAGTGATGAGTAGGGGCTACTATTTTCTGTAAAACTCAGTTTTCTTCTATAATTATTTGAAGAGCTATGAATTAAATTTCTTTTTCGTCAAATTCAATTCCTTCAAGCTTTAAAGCATTTAAAACTGGGGTATAAATTTCTTTTACAATTGGTATATGCAAACCTGTTATAGTAATTTCTTTTTCAATAATTAATTTGGCAGCAATACCCAATGGCAAGCCAACGGTTTTAGCCATTGCAGTAATTAAATGATTGTCGCCTTTTAGTTCTAAGTAGCTAATAACTTTATGGCTGTTGTTGTTTAGTTCGTATTCAATTTCATGCATCATTACTACTAAATCTTTATCAGTAGGTTGTAGTGCAAGTTTTCTTTCAAGAATAAATTGTAACACATCGGCAGCACTACAAAGCCCTAAATTTATTGGGGTATGATCTTCTAATCCCAAGAAAAACAATTGTTGTAAACTAATATTTACATCGTGAATACTATTGGCCAAAAATTTTGCACTTTTATTAATATTAGAAGTTTGCAAATTTCCATTTTCATCTACTGTTAAAAATTCTTCATTACTTATTTCTCCAACTTCAGCAGCTTGTTCTTCAACCTTCATCCAGTTGGTTATTTCTTCCATCATTTCGGTGGTTAGTAATAATTTTTTATCCATCATGTCAACAATCCACTTTTCAAAACCATGCTTTTTAAAATGTGCTTGAAAGAAGTTTGCAATAGTCATATTGTTCGTATCGTACACTTTTTCTTCATTGGTGAGTTGTAAATCAACAATGTTTTTCCAGCCTGCAATAAATTCAGGATGACGCAAAGTGGTTCTCAAAAAATCTTGTATGTTTTCTAAGCCATACAAATTTATATAACCCAAAGAATCTCTATTGGCATAGTAAGCATATAAAACTTCAGTAGGCGTTAATATCGTATTTTTTGTGTTGAACAAATTTTTGTAATCAATTTCTTTAACTTGATTGTTGGATCTATAAATGGCTCCTGCTTTTCCTGCAAGAATAATATTTTTGGGGTTCCAACTAATTTTGTAATGCCAAGGGTTGTCGTCGCTTTCTGGAGCAATTAAACCACCACAATGCGATTTAAAAGAAGCAATATTTCCACCTTTGTTTTTTATTTCATCAATTAACTTCATTGCACTCATGTGGTCTATGCCAGGATCTAAACCCATTTCACATAAGAACAGTAAATTGTTTTCTTGAATACTTGACGCAAGTGCTTTTATTTTTTCGTCGATGTATGATGCAGTTAATAAATGCTTTTTATAAGTAATGCAATCCAATGCAATTAAATAATGAAGGGTAGGAGGCATCATTGAAATAACAACGTTTGCTTGCTCAATTAAAGCTTGTCTGCTATTGGCATCTTCAATATTGATTAATGTAGATGTTACAAAACTTGTTGGTATTACTTTTTGAGCCAATAATTCAGCATTCCCATCGGCAATGGTTACTTGCCATTTTTTTTCTTCAGTCAATTGTGATAAGTAATTAATTAAAACTGTTGCTGATTTTCCTGCTCCAAAAAGTAAAATATGATTCATGTTCAATACTATTATAATGAGTTGTTAGAATGGCAAACCAATGCCCAATTGAAATGCAAAGTTTTTAATTTCTGTTTTGCTACTATTGTCTCTTTCTTCACTCCATTTAAAATTTTTAATGCTCATCCAACCATCATTACCTGGTCGTCCTGGATCTTTTGCTTTATAAGCAAAATCTACACGAATTAAAAAATACGAAAAGTCGAATCTTAAACCAGTGCCAATACTTACTGCTAAATCTTTGTACATTCTGTTTAAAGAGAATTCTGCATTGGTATTGGTTGCATCTTTTTTTAAATTCCAAACATTGCCTATATCTGCAAACAACGCACTACCAATTTTAAAACTACCAATGGAAGCAATATTGAAACGATATTCGACATTGGCTTCCAATTGAATATCGCCAAATCTATCTCTAAAAGATGTAGAAGCAATTGTATCGCTAAGTATAGATGAGCCTAAGCCCAATTGTCTTAAGTTCCAAGCTCTCATACTGTTAGGACCACCAGCAAAATATTGTTTAAAAAATGGCAATGATTGACCATCTAAAGGAATGCCCAAGCCACCAAATACACGATACGCCAATTCACTTTTTGATAACTTTTTATTGAGCCTATATTCAGCTTCTAGCTTAATAAATTTGTATACAGTTCCTTTTTTGTCATAAGGAATCAAGTAATTGAGTAAACCACTTTCTTCAAAACCCAATCTTATTAAATGTGTGTTGTTCGGATTTTTTAAACTTGTTCTGCTTCTATTAAAATTAATTACACCCAATCCTAAACCAATTACATTGCCTGTGTTAAATGAATTTCTTAAAAAAGGATTTGCATCGAAAAGTTGTATTAAACCTGGCAACGTATCAATTTTATACAATTCAACATTAATCGGTTTCCATAAATATACATCTCCATTTTTTACTTGTCCTTCATATCCTAAACTTACATTGCCAGATCGAAGTTTAAAAATTTGAAAACGCTCTGTATAAACCAATCCTGTATTAATTAAGGTTCTTTTATTTTCTGCATTTCTAAACATTTTTACGTTCGATAAAAACGTTGGCATAATCAATCTTGGAAAACTATAATTATGCGATAGGCTGAATTGTAAACTTTGAATTAAGTTGCCTTTTGTTCCGCTTGTATCGGTTGCATTTAAAATATTTAACTCAATTCCTGCTCTTAAATTGGTGCTACTTTGTATGGCTTGTTTCCAAACATTTCTATTGTTTAAAGTAGCACTTAAACTTAAGCCCAATAAATTACCAGCAGTAAAATCGCCTGAGTTTCTACTAGTTTCTAAGTTATAGTTTGTTTGATATTTACTTTGTGGAATAAGAAAAAAATGTAAGTCTAACGAGTCTTTTCCAACTTCAATAATTCTACCTTCAATTTGTTGCCAAGCTGGAATTCGAGACAATGTATTGATGGTTTTTAAATAAGCATCTTCATGATAAATGCTATCTTTTCGTAAGTAAGTATGTTCTCTAAGTGGACGTAGTTTGAACAATCCTTTTTCTGCTCTAACAACTAAATTGCTTTTCTTGCCAATAATTGCATTGTCCCATTTCTTTTTAATTAAACTGTCTGGGAAATCAGTAATTTTTGTTTCGGGATAAAAATAAACGTTGTTCACATAGTACCTATTCAAAATACTTGTATCTTTTTCTGTTCTTTGTTTTATGCTAATATCCCATTCTGGTTTTTCCTTTCTTTTTTGATCGGCTTCTGTAATAATTTTAGCCAATTCAATTGGGTCAAGTGTAAGTTTAAATAAATTTTCGTTGGTTGTATCTACCAAAGCATAAATATGTTCTCTGGTAAATTTGTAATAACCATTTTGTCTAAACCACGAAACCAATCTATCCAACTCATCAGAAATTTTTTGTTTGGTATAGGAACTTCCTTTTTTTAGATACGTGTTTTTAAATTGTTGCATGGCAATATTTTGCAACAACGAATCTTTTAATGTTTGATGCGTTGTATCTACAAAAGCATAAGCAACAGAATCTATCTTAATATTTTTTCCTGGTTGAATATTAAATGCCACTGTAGTTCTAAGTTGATCTTTTACTGTATCAATTTTTACTGGAAGAACTTGCTCAACAGAAGAATAATAATAGCCTTGAGCATTTAAGTAAGCCAACATAAACCGCTTAGAACGATCTACATTTAATGTATCGTACAAAGGAGGATTTTTAGTAACATTAATAAACCCAAATTTGGTAACATTTCTAGCTTTTAAACTATCATCCCAATAATTATTCAGTTCTAGGGTCAATCTTTTTTTCTCATCTTTGGCAATATCGCCTTCAATATTAATTTTATTGGCAAAAATAAAAGGTTTGTTGGGCTGATAATTTTTTACAGTAGAACAAGATGCTACAAAAAGCAACAAAATAATTAGAGGTAATATTGTAACAGTTGATCGTTTAAATTGCATACACAATGGTAAGTAAAAATGAGTTCAAATATATCCAATCTTTGTGCCACAAAAAACAAAGACTGATAGAAGGTCTTTTTATTGCTGAAGGCCCCAAATTGGTAGAAGAATTATTGAACAGCAATTATTCAATAGAAAAAATTTATGCAACCAATAATTGGGTACAATTACATGCTACAACTTCACTAAATATTGTTGAAGTTTCTGAGGTTGAGTTAGAAAGAATGACCAACTTGCAAACCTCCAACGAAGTGTTGGCAATTGTACAACAAAAAAGCAATGTTTTTCCACCATTAACCAATCAATTGCACTTGTTATTAGATGGAATTCAAGACCCTGGAAACTTGGGTACAATAATTCGTATTGCAGATTGGTTTGGTATAAAAAATTTGTATTGTACACCCGATACAGCCGAATTGTACAACAACAAAGTAATACAAAGTACAATGGGTAGTTTTTGTAGACTGAATATTTGGTATGGAGATGTTGTTGAACAAGTATTACAACCAACCAAGTTGCCAATTTTTGGAGCAGTTTTAAACGGAAAAAATGTATTGGAATTTGGACAAATTAAATCAGGCATTCTAATCATTGGCAACGAAGGAAAAGGAATTAGAGAAAACATTTTACCATTTATTCAACAACCCTTAACAATACCAAAGTTTGGAGGAGCCGAAAGTTTAAATGCTGCTGTTGCAACAGGCATCATTTTATCGCATATTATCTAAATTGGATGGCTTTTACAGGCTTAATTTTTCGTACCAACAATGCAGGTAGGGTTAATGCAAAAAAGCAAACAATGGACGTAGAAATACAAACCAATATTACTTGCCACCAAATTATTTTTACAGGAGCAACCGAAACATAATAATTGCTTTCGTCTAACGTAATAAAACCAGTATAATATTGCAATAAACAAATGCCAACACCTAACAACAATCCAAATGCTATACCTGCTAAAGTAGTAATACTTGCATGGTATAAAAA
>JAGOUF010000207.1 GCA_018061385.1 Chitinophagaceae bacterium
AAACTCACAGTACGATTTTGTAACACTTTTAATTGGTGTAAACAATCAATACAGAGGTTTAAGTGTAGAAGAATTTAAAGAAGAGTTTGATTTTTTATTGAAGAAAGCCATTCATTTTGCACAAAACGATATTAATAAAGTAATTGTACTTTCTATACCAGATTGGAGTGTAACGCCTTTTGCAAAAGATAAAGACGCAAATCAAATAACCGAAGCAATTGATGCATTTAATGCAGTTTGTGAAAATGCTTGTGAACAACAACAAATATGTTTTGTAAATATTACACCAAGTACTAGACAAGCAAAAGATGACCCAAGTGTATTAACAGGCGATGGATTGCATTACTCAGGAAAAGAAATGAGAGATTGGGCTGAAATTGTGGCTACTATTATTTTAGATCAATTAAAATAAGCTCAACATTCAGTTTAATAATAAAGGCTCTTAAAAAGAGCCTTTATTATACTATTTTATTTGTACTCGTACACTTGATAACCCCAAGGTTCCATATCCCAAGTGGTATTTTTAAGTTCTTCAAAATCGCCCATAAAAATATTGTAAGGCTTACCCAACAAAGTATTGTCTTTAATTTGAATAGGCTGTGGATTGGCACTTAAATTTAAAATTACCAACACTTTACTTTTTCCTTTTTCACGTACAAACGCATACACAAATTTATCATCTCCAACACTTATTTTTTTGAATGAAGCATTGGCACTTAGTGCTGCATTGTTTGTTCTAAGATTCAATAATTTTTTATAAAAATTAGCACGTTCGTATTTACCAAATTTGATGGTGTCTTTATAAAAGAAACTTAAACTATCTAAAAAAGGTTCTTCTTGTCCACTATAAATTAATGGAACCGATTGCTTCATGGTTTGTGTTAAAACTGCAAATGGAGCATGGCTTGCACCTGGCATTGTAGCATAATCGGCTTTGTTCCAAGTATTTTCATCGTGGTTGCTCGTAAAATACATTCTCATTGCATTTGTAGGATATAAAGTATCACCTTGCGTTACAACACTATCAAAACTGGTAATGTTTCTCGTTCCATTGGCAACTTGTTTTAAAACTGCAAAATTGTGCCAAGCATAAGTTGCATCAAAACCACTTTCTTGCAACCCTTTTCTATCGCCTTCGGCCAACATAAAAATATTTTTCTCTTTCTTTAAAGTTGTAATACATTTTTTCCAAAATTCATCTCTTACTTCTCCAGCAACATCGCATCTAAAACCATCAATGTTGGTTTCTGAAATCCAAAATTTCATTTGGTTAATCATGGTATCTTGTAATGCCAAATTATCGAAGTTCAATTTTCTTGCATCAGTCCAATCAAATGGAGATAAAGGCTTTTTTGTAACACTATCTACAACATAAAAATCTGGATGTGTTGTTAACCAACTATGATCGGCACCTGTATGATTGGCAACCCAATCTATAATTACTTTAAAACCCATTTCATGACATTTCTTTACCAATGCTTTCCAATCGTCCATTGTTCCAAACTCTGGGTTTATATCAACATAACTTTGCACAGCATAATAACTTCCCAACGTTCCTTTTCTATCAACCTTACTAATTGGATTAATAGGCATAAACCAAAGTGTTTGTACACCCATTTCTTTTAGTCTATCTAAATGTTGTTCAAAGGCTTTGAAAGTACCTTCAGGTGTATACTGACGAACATTTACTTCATAAATATTTCCTTGCATAATCCATGCAGGATGTCCATCTTCTTTAACTGTATCTAGCTGTACAGTAGTTTCATTGGCGTTTTTGCAAGATGAAAAAAAGTACATAAACAACAATGTACTTACCCATAGTTTCAATTTCATAACAATCGTTTTAGGCTATAAAAATAAGTGGTTAATGTGTAAATTTAACACATTTATAAAAATTATGTATTTACTGGTCTTTTGAGTATAAAATTTTGCTCTTCTATTCTACCAACATTTAGCAACTATCTTTGTTTAAAACAGTAAAATAAACAAGATGAAGGTTTTTAAATTTGGAGGAGCTAGTGCCAATAGTATAGATAGAATAAAAAATATTGCCAACATTTTAAAACAATATGAAGCTGAAAAAATTGTAATGATTATTTCGGCAATGGGCAAAACAACCAATGCTTTAGAAAAAGTTGCAGAAGCATTTTATGCTGATAAAAAAAATGAAGCATTGCAATTGTTTGGTGTAGTGAAGCAACAACATTTAACTACAGCAAAATATTTACTAGTAACACATTACAATAAATGTGCTGCTCAATTAAACGATTATTTTACCGAAGCTGAATGGCTTTTACACGATAAACCAGTAAAAGATTTTGATTATTACTACGATCAAATTGTTTGTGTTGGAGAATTAATTAGCACTTGTATTATTAGTTATTATTTAAATGAAGTGGGTATAAAAAACACTTTATTGGATGTTAGAGATATTTTAAAAACCGATAACAATTTTAGAGAAGCAACTGTTAATTGGGAAAAAACAATTGAGCTTTCTTCTGCATTTACCAACCAAGCCAACAACTTAATTATTACACAAGGTTTTATTGGATGTACTGATGATAATGAGAGTACTACTTTAGGTAGAGAAGGCAGCGATTATACAGCAGCCATTTTTGCCAATATTTTAAATGCCGAAAATGTTAGTATTTGGAAAGATGTGGAAGGCGTAATGAATGCAGATCCAAAAACTTTTCCCAATGCTGAATTAATTACTACTTTAAGTTACAATGAAGTAATTGAAATGGCCTATTATGGTGCTCAAGTAATACATCCTAAAACAATTAAACCATTACAAAACAAGTCGATTCCATTGTATGTTAAATGTTTTTTAGATGCTAGTTTGCCAGGAACTTTAATACACAATAAAAATGTACAAAACCTTCCTCCTATTATTGTAATGAAACAGCAACAAGTATTGTTGCACTTAAAAACAATGGATTTTAGTTTTGTTGGAGAAGCACCAATGGCAAGGCTTTACGAAATTTTTGCTCAACTAAGTATTCAACCCAACCTTATTCAAACGGGTGCTATTAATGTACAAATTGGTATGGATGATAAGCCAGAAAAGATTGAGCAATTTGCAGCAACTGCTGCTCAAATTTTTGATGTACAAATTGAAAAAGATTTACAATTACTTACTATAAGACATTACAATGAAAACTTGTTGGAAGAAATGACCGCAGGGGTTGAAATTATTTTGCAACAAAAAACGAAACAAACGGTACAAGTTCTTTTTAAATAACTACTTTTTGTAAATATGTGTATAGTTTAACAATCTGTTTTTTAAGTGTTCAAACCAATTGTATTAACATTTGTTACAAATCTATTAAACAAGCATAAACGTATATCAACATATAAAATACAATTAGATGCAAAAAGTTTTTATAAGTAGCTTCTTGGCAATGTTTTCATTGCTTTCTTGTGCTCAAAACAACAATAAAAAAGACAATAAAATTATGAGTGAAGTTAAAATACCCGAAGGCGTAAAAACAGAAATTGCCGATTTTGGTTCAGGCTGTTTTTGGTGTACAGAAGCTATTTTTCAACGTTTAGAAGGTGTGTATAGTGTAAGAAGTGGTTATGGTGGTGGACATGTTGAAAACCCAACCTACGAGCAGGTTTGCGACAAAACAACGGGTCATGCAGAAATAATTAGAATTACCTACGATCCTGCAAAAATTAGTTTTGATGAATTGTTGGAAGTGTTTTGGAAAACACACGATCCCACAACACCCAATCAACAAGGTGCTGATGTTGGTCCACAATATAGAAGTGTAATATTTTATCATTCTCAGGAACAAAAAGAAAAAGCTGAAAAATATAAAATAGAATTGAATGCAAGTGGAGCTTGGGATAAACCAATTGTAACAGCTATTGAACCATTTAAAAATTATTATCCTGCCGAATTGTATCATCAAAATTATTACAACGACAACCAGAATCAAGGTTATTGTCGTTATGTTATTCAGCCAAAATTAGAAAAATTTGAAAAGGTCTTTAAAGCCAAATTAAAAAAGCAATAGGTTTAACATGTATGCTTAAACATTCTGTAATACTTTTTATAGGGCTAATTTTTTCGTGTAATCTATTGGCACAAAAAAGATTTAATGCCGAACGTAAATATGCAATTCTATTGCCCGAAAGATGGAATGCATCGCCTAAACTATTGTCAAAAATTACCAATATTGTTACAGCTTTTGTACCAGAACTTACAGATAAACAAGAGTGTTTAAATTGTGAGGCGAACTATTGGATTAAATTTTATGTTGCTTCAGTACAAACGGATGAAATTTATTATAGAAATATAACCAACGAATTTATTACCAATTACAGATTTATTGGTTTTATGGATGTGTACAATATTGAAGGTTATTTACTAAGACGTTTGTATTTAAATACGAAACAAAATGTATATAACCTTAACACTAAAGTTTTAAATTTTGAAGTACAGAATGAGAACAAAAATTTTCCTTTTGATCCAGAAAATTATATTCGCAAGTATCAGCAAAAATTAGTTCCAACTACTATACAATTGTGGGATCAATTAGAAGCCATTGTTAAAGACGTTAAAATTACTTCAAACTAACTTTTCTCAACTCCAATAAATTCAGTGCGTTGGCATGCATATTTTGTACATTGTTGTTTACTAAATGTATAGCCATATCGTACCAAACTGGTACAATGGGAGCATCGTCAATAATCATTTGATCCATTTGTCTGTATAAGCTATAACGCAAGCTATCATTGGTTTCTAGCAATGCTTTTTCGTACAATATATCGAATGTTACATTCTTGTATCTTGTATAGTTGGGCGGTGCAGGATTTTTACTATAAAACACTGCTAAATAGTTTTCAGCATCAGGATAATCGGCAA
This sequence comes from Chitinophagaceae bacterium, assembly GCA_018061385.1. GTDB lineage: Bacteria > Bacteroidota > Bacteroidia > Chitinophagales > Chitinophagaceae > UBA1930. The sequence continues at coordinate 4,877 of JAGOUF010000207.1, forward strand.
TCCAACTTGCTCTAAAAAACAAAGCTTGGCTTTTTGAAGTTTGTTCTAACAATAAACTTTTTTGCACCACTTCTACCTGAACTTTGATGCCAACATCTTCACATTGTTTAGCAATAAAACTTCCAATATCTGCATAAATAGGAATGGTTAATAATTTAATTGCAGGAAAACTTTCATTGTATCCAGCTTGCTTTAACAATGCTTTTGCTTTAGCAGGATTGTACTCATACCCTTTTACCATTTCCATATTTTGGCTAGGCAATCCACCAGGTACAAAACCACTTTGTGCAGGTGTACCAATACCATTACGCATATACATCATTAACTGATTTCTGTTAATGGCGTAATTAATTGCTTGCCGTACAGCCTTTAATTTAATGGGAGATTGTTTTACCAAAGGGTTTGTTTCATCTACCAATATTCCTAAA
>JAGOUF010000208.1 GCA_018061385.1 Chitinophagaceae bacterium
GAATATTTTGGTTAATTTATTGAACAGAGTGAACCAAATTATTTTTATTTCGTTTATATAAATACCAATGTTGTTGTAAAACAATATTGGCAATTTGGAAAAGTTATTAATACTGGCTTCTGATGCCTTAACACTTGAGCAACACACTTTTGCCACAGTGAAGGCAGTTAATAACCATATCTAAATGAGTATAATTTAAAAAGTGTAGCAGTTTATAAAAATTCAACAAATCGTTTGATGTTGTTGTGCAACATAATATTAATAAAAATATACCCAAAAGGTGCATGAATAAAGTAGCAGTTTATAGAAAAGAACATTTTAATGCAGCCCACAGATTGAACAATGCTGCTTGGAGCGAAGAACAGAATAAAGCTGTTTTTGGCAAGTGCAACAATGCCAATTATCACGGACACAATTATGAATTAATTGTAAAAGTTGTTGGTGTACCGAACCAAGACACAGGTTATGTGTTAGATACAAAACTGTTGAGTGATTTAATTAAAACTGAAATATTGGATCGCTTTGATCATAAAAATTTAAACTTAGATACACAAGAATTTATTAACCTAAATCCAACGGCTGAAAATATTGCTATTGTAATTTACAATTTGCTTAAAGCTAAGCTAGATAAAGATTTAGAACTACAAATAAAACTATATGAAACAGAACGAAACTTTGTTAAATATCCAGCTTAATGGAAATAACAAAATTGAATTAAGTGACATTCTAATTGATGACATGGGCGATAATCATGTAAGTACAAGTGTTGATACACCTATGAAGGCAGATGCTTTTGTTTTAACTGATGCTGAAAAAATGAAACAAATTGAAGAGCATTTCAGCAGCATTATGAATATCATGGGTTTAGATTTAACCGATGATAGTTTGAAAGGCACACCTAAACGTGTAGCTAAAATGTACATTAAAGAAATTTTTAGTGGTTTAAATCCTGCCAATAAACCAGCAATGGCTTTGTTTGAAAACAAATACAAGTACAACGAAATGTTGGTAGAAAAAAACATTTCTTTCTACAGCAATTGTGAGCACCACTTTGTACCAATTATTGGTAAAGCTCATGTTGCATACATTAGCAATGGCAAAGTAATTGGTTTAAGTAAGTTGAATAGATTGGTAGAATATTTTGCTAAAAGACCACAAGTACAAGAACGTTTAACCATGCAAATTGGTAAAGATTTACAAAAAATTTTAGGCACCGATGATGTTGCAGTTGTTATAGATGCAAAACATTTATGTGTTGCTAGCCGTGGGGTTGAAGATGATACAAGTAGCACTATTACTGCTTTTTATGGTGGTGCTTTTAAAGAAGAAAGTAAAAAGAACGAATTTTTAAAATATTTAGAATTGAGAACGGAATTTTAAATTGGTATAAAAAACTAAAAGCCGATGCAACATTGTATCGGCTTTTTAATGCAATTAAATAATTACAACATTAGCAACCCAACTTTATTTAAATTGGTAATGGGTTTATTGTCCCAAAATAATTCAAAATCAAGAAAACCAGCAGCCTCATAATTTTTTTGAACTTCTTGCAGTGTATAGGTTTTGGCATTTGCAATTGAAACCAATTGAAGCAAAGTATACAACCATTCCCCTTTGTCTTTATCTACTTTTATTTGTACAGTTTCTTTGTTTGTCTGAAACAACAATTGAGCTTCTTCCCAAGTATTTCCTTTTTTACTTTTACTAACAATTTCAATGCTTGGCATTGTACCAATAAATACAACTTTAGTGTTGGGCTTACTGCTATTAAGTGTTGCCTCTTGTAAACATTGTACAATAAAATCGGCAGGAACAGATGGTTTTGGCGTTTTATGATCGAACCATTTATGCAATGGTTCGTCTAAACCAACATTGTGCATGTAATTAAATAAAGATTTTTTTAATCCATAGCTAAAATTTTCGTGTTGTGTTCCTGTTGGGTCTATATGTTCAACATCATTATCGGCAAAAGTAATATTGGTTTCATTGGCTTTTTGCACACCAAATTTTTCAGGATGTAAACCAATAGGGCTATGAGCCGTCATTGTAAACAAATGCCAAAATGCACTTTGCAAAATTCCAGCTTTAAACATTTGCCTAACCATTTCTACACTATCAATAGTTTCTTGAGCAGTTTGTGTTGGAAAACCAAACATTAAATAAGCATGTACCATTATACCAGCTTCGGTAAAATGTTTATTTACTTTGGCAACTTGTGCTACGGTAATTCCTTTATTAATTAATTTTAGCAATCTATCACTGGCAACTTCTAAACCACCACTAACGCCAATACATCCACTTGCTTTAAGTAATAAACAGGCATCTTTTGTAAAGCTTTTTTCAAATCTAACATTGGTCCACCAGCTTACAACAAGTTTGCGTTTAATAATTTCTAACGCCACAGCTTTCATTAATGCAGGAGGTGCAGCTTCATCAACAAAATGAAAACCAGTTTCTCCTGTTTGAGTTATCATTTCTTCAATTCTATCGCATATAAGGCTTGCTGCAATTGGCTCGTAGAGTTTTATATAATCTAAACTAATGTCACAAAAAGTACATTTCCCCCAATAGCATCCATGTGCCATGGTTAATTTATTCCAACGCCCATTGCTCCATAAACTGTGCATGGGGTTTACAATTTCGATTGCTTGAATGTATTGATCTAAAAAAAAATCACTATAATCTGGTGTACCTACTTCACCTTGTTTATAATCTGTACAAGATTTATTGTTGATGAAAGTAATTTCATCATTCACCAATAAAAACGTTCTTTTTAATTCTTGATTTGTTGTGTTTCCTTCGGTAAACTTGATGATGTTTTCAATGGGAGCTTCTCCATCATCTAAAGTTATAAAATCAAAAAACTCAAATACTCGTTTATCTTTTAATGATCGAAGTTCTGTATTGGCAAACCCGCCACCCATAGCTACTTTTATATGAGGGAAAAATTGATGAATGTATTGTCCGCATCTAAAAGCTGCATATAAATTACCAGGAAAAGGAACTGATAAACAAACAAGTTTGGGCTGAATTTTTTCAATATTTTGATGCAGCAATTGCAACAAAATTTCATCAATATAAGTATAGGGGCGACGCAAGGCTTCATACAACTCATCAAAGCTATTGGCACTTCTTCCTAGTTTTTCAGCATACCGACTAAAACCAAAATGTTCATCTACACATAGCTTAATTAAATCGCTAAGATCTTCTAAATATAAAGTGGCTAAATGTTTGGCCTTTTCTGTAATGCCCATATTGCCAAAAGCCCAAACTAAATCGTCTATCTGAGCAAAACGAGCAGCCTCTGGCAAAAAATTTCTACTACAAATTAACTGAGCCAATGTTGGCTGGTTGCCTTGTAAAAAAGCAATTACTTTATCAATTGTATGAATGTAATTTTCTTGTAGCGTAAGTATTCGTTGAATATTGCTTACATCTTCATCTTGCAAAACAATATTGGGCAACTGTGCATGAATTGTTGCAAATAATTTTTCTAGCCCATGTTTAGAAAAAATTTGTGTGGTAACTTCTATACCTAAATCACTTTGAAAAGCTGATATACCTCTGGTATTTAAAAAACCTTTTAAATACGCAGTGGCTGGGTAAGGGGTATTTAACTGTGTAAATGGGGGCGTAATTAAATAAGCTGTAGCAATCAAATACTCTTGTTTTAAGTAACGAAAATAAGTAAACTAGTTACTAAACAATTAGTAATTCGATTTTTCTATAAACTCGATGTATGTTTTGCATTTTGTAAATTTAATTTGTTGCACAAAAAACCGCAATGATGCGGTTTTAAAATTTTTAGTATTTTACTGGTATTAATAAATCCAGTTGTATTTGTATTCTAATGGAGCTTTTAAACCACGTTCAGAAATGCGTTTAAACCTTGCTGGTAAAGCCATTAAATAATCTCTTCCTTTTTCTGCAGCACCAGTAAGATTACCAATATTTTCTATATTCCATTCTTTAATTAATGATTCTAAAATGGCTGTATAATCCATACTTGTATAAACGCCTAAACGTTGTGCAGCATCGCTAAAATGTGTAAATGTTGTGCCAATTTTTTCACCTTGTTGTCTTAAAAAATGTGCAGGCATTATAATTTTTTTACGCATCATATCTTCAAAAGCCAACATCATTTCGCTTGGGTCTATTTCAAAAATTTTGGTAATAAAACTTTTATAAGCTCTTGCATGTCGCATTTCATCAGCAGCAATTACGCCACACATTTTTGAAAGCACATCGTTGCCATGTTGCTTGGCCAATGTTGCTGTTCTTCTATGAGAAATATTGGTAGCCAACTCTTGAAATGAAGTATACACAAAATTTTTGTAGGGATCTCTAGCAGCTCCTGTATCAATACCATCGGCTATTAAATATTGTGTGCTTATTTCCATTTGACGCATGTTGATACGTCCAGATAAATACAAGTATTTGTTCAATAAATCGCCATGTCTGTTTTCTTCGGCTGTCCACATTCTAATCCATTTACTCCAACCTTCAGGTTCTGCTTTTGTAATTCCTTCAACATCCATTAACCAACTTTCATAAGTAGGCAAAGCTTCTTCTGTAATTACATCCCCAACCAATACCACTAAATAATCGTAGGGCAACTCTTTACATTGTAGTTGTAGCTCTTTAATTTGAGTAGTAAAATCTTCTTTATTGCTTTCAGGCAAAAAATCTGATGGCTGCCAATTTTCGTCGATATTTTTTAAATAATCGCTAATCATTGTATCAATATTCTGCCCTAAAAATTGCATTACTTCCAGTCTGGTAGGATTCAAATTCATTGCTTGTGTTTAGTATAGGTGATGTGGTTAAAATTTTGTTTAAAGCTTAAGTAAGTAAAGCTAAGGAATTATACATTATTAGCCATCTATTGTATAACAAAAGCCACTACAGTAGTGGCTTTTGTTTATAAAAAAGAAAACCTTTTTTTATCTATTCATACTTGCTAAAAACTCTTCATTGTTTTTAGTACCTCTCATGCGTTTTAGCAATTCATTCATTGCTTCTTCTGTGTTCATATCGTTAATGAATAAACGCAAAATGTTCATACGTTGCAATACTTCTTTATCTAACAACAAATCATCTCTTCTTGTTGAAGATGCTACTAAATCAATTGCAGGATAAACACGTTTATTGGCCAATCTTCTATCCAATTGTAACTCCATGTTACCAGTTCCTTTAAATTCTTCAAAAATTACTTCATCCATTTTGCTACCAGTTTCAATTAATGCGGTTGCTAAAATGGTTAAAGAA
>JAGOUF010000209.1 GCA_018061385.1 Chitinophagaceae bacterium
TGAAGCAACAATATAGTTTTCTGGCAAGGTAATTTGTACAGTGTAATTACCAAATTCACTATAAAATTCTCCTTGATCTACATAAGGCATTTCGTGCCAACCTTGTTGATTGTACACCGCAGGTTTGGGGTACCATTGTGTTACTTGAAAACCATTTTTTGTAAATCCACCTCTCGAAAAATTAAAAGGCAACTTCACAAAAAATGGTGTAGAAATCGTGATAGAACTTTTTGGAGCAAGGGGTGTAGGTAAAACCAGTTTAACGATATCAATATATGTTGGGTGAGCTTCTATACCAGCAGCAGTTCCATTAACTCTAAAGTTTAATTGATTGATATAGCCTTTCTCATCATCATTGCTAAAATAAAATTTCGTACTTCCGTTGGCAATGGTTTGTTCAGAAAAAGCTGTTCTATCGTTTCTATAAGCATTGGACCAAATATGAAACCAAATAAACGTTAACGTATCAGGAGAATTGTTGTAATAAGTAATCTTCTCAAAACCATCTAAGGTTTTGGCTGTATCGTTTAAAGTAACTTGAATTTGATAATTCACTTGTTGTTGCCAATACATATCCTGACCCAAAGCCACATGCAAGTTCATCAACAAAATAAAAACACTCAACAAATATTTCACAAATCAAAATTTTGTGTTGAAGATAATTAAATAGGTTCAATCAATTTTATACCATTCAACAACAAAATCAATATATAAAAATATTGCTTGTTGTTGTATGTGTTAATTATGCACCCAAAAGGCTGGTACTATTAATTTTATCTAAAATTTTATGAGCAACTTCCATGGCTAAATAACCATCAATTTCACTAACAATAGTTGGTTTATTGTTTACAATGCTATCTACAAAAGCTTCTAACTCTAGTTTAATAGCATTGGCAGGTGGAATAACAGGATTGGCAACAGCAATTGTTTTTTTACCTTTGGGTGTATCTAAATCAAACGAAAAAACATTTTTATCGCTGTCTTCTTTTAGTTTAATTACTTCAGCTTTTTTCTCTAAAAAATCTATACCAATGTAGCTGTCTTTTTGAAACAAACGCATTTTACGCATTTTCTTCATGCTAATTCTACTGCTGGTTAAATTGGCAACACAACCATTGTTAAATTCAATTCTAACGTTGGCAATATCTGGTGTATCGGTCATTACAGCAACACCATTGGCACTAATATTTTTTACATCACTTTTTACTAAACTCAAAATAATGTCTAAATCATGAATCATTAAATCCAATATTACACTTACTTCAGTGCCTCTCGGATTAAATTGTGCCAAACGATGCACTTCAATAAACATAGGGTTTAAGTTCAAATCTTTCACTGCTAAATATGCAGGATTAAAGCGTTCAACATGTCCAACTTGTACTTTCACATTGGCTTCACGTACCATATCAACCAAATCCTTAGCCTCTGGAATGGTGTTGCACAAAGGCTTTTCAACAAAAACATGTTTACCTTTTCGTACAGCTTTCATACAAATTTCAAAATGCCAATCCGTAGGTACAACAACATCAATAATGTCGCAAGCATCCATTAATTTGTCTTCATCCATAAAGCGTTTAATACCATATTCGGCAATTACAGCTTTTGCATTATCGTTATTGGGATCAAAAAAACCAATAATTTTTACACCTTCAATTTCTTTCCAATTGTTTAAATGAAATTTTCCTAAATGGCCAACGCCAAACACACCAACTTTTAACATACAAAATAATTTATGATAGTAGCCAAAAAGTGTTTTTTTATGTTGATACCAGCTTTTAGTATTTCATGGCATCATCGTTGCGTCGCACTCTTCAACGTTCTGTTATTAATTCAGCAATTTAATTTATCGCCGTAAAGGTAAACATTGAGTACATCTAATAATGAATGAGTGTTAGTATGTGGAAATGTTGATGGGATATTTAAGTTATTTGTAAATTTTAAAAAAATCAAGCAGTTTATTTAGACTTACGCCAACAAAATTTTTAAAACAATCTTTTTTTATTGGGGCTTTGTTTAGCCATAAATACACTGTATACAACAATTGTGTTATCAAAGACTTCATAAATAACAGTGTATGGAAACCTGTAAACTTTACCTTCTCTAACTGTTTTTTCGTAGAAACCTTAGGTGTTGGGATTTCTTAAAAGACTATCAAAAAAGTTATCTAACTCATTTAAAAAATCTAAACCTAAACCTTCTTTTTGAATTTCATACCAATCATAAGCCTCAATAATTTCAATAGTTGCTAGAGGACGAACTTCAATTTTATAAGCCATTCCTTTTATCTTTATTGATTGCCATTGATTTTACTTCATCCCAAGAAAAAGACTTTCCTTCATTATTCAAATAATTGTTTCTTTCAGCAAATATTAAAGCTTTTCTTGCAGATTCAGTATCAATTTCATCTTCAATAATAGTATAAATTGCTTCTATTTTTTTATCGTCAGCAGTTTGTATGTATTGAGTTAATTTTTCTCTAATTGTTGCTGTATTCATAAAATAGTTTTACTAAACGAATTTACGTTTTTTAGAAACATCAAATGATAAAAGACTTATAATTTAAACCCACCAACGTTTAGTATAGTTTTTATTCTTCATTTTTAAAAATGAATATAGATTCTCAGCTCTGATAAAGACCATCCTTTATCCAATTGTACAAGTATGCACTGCTAAAGCAGGATTTAACAATGACGCAACAGAAGTGTAACAATGGTTCTTTTGGTGATTAAATAAAATATCTTCCTAAAATAACTAGTGTTAGTTTAATTTTTTTGGCTAATAAAAAAATGCCTTCTATTTTTAGCCCAATGAATTTAGTATTATCAATAGTAACAAATCTCCTTACAAGTGGAACGCCTGCCACTACTACTATTATTACTAATACAACAACAACCCGTAAGGGTTGAATATCATTATATTAAATCTTGGGCGTAAGCTGTATTTTACAAGAATAGTTTTATTTAATTTTTTATTCAAACAAACATATTTCAATGAAGGTCTTAAAATTTGGTGGCACTTCTGTAGGTAGTGTTAAAGCCATACAACAGGTTTTTAATATTGCTCAACAACAAGTAAAAGAAAATAAGTTAATCATAGTTGTAAGTGCAATGGGCGGCACAACAGATGTGTTGTTAAATGCTGGAAATTATGCTGCCACTGGCGATGAAACGTATAAAGATTTAATTAAGCAAGTAGAGTTGCGTCATCTTGAAACTGTAAAAGAGTTGGTGCCTGTGCAAACACAAAGCAGTACATTGAGCTTAATAAAAAAATTGAGCAACGAAATTGAAGATTTGTGCAATGGCATTTTTTTATTAGGTGAATTGTCGAACAGAACAAAAGATAAATTGGTTAGCTATGGCGAATTAATGAGTTCTCAAATGATGGCAGCATCGTTCAATGCTCATGGTTTATCAACTGCTTGGAAAGATAGTAGAGAACTCATCAAAACAAATTCCAACTTTACCAATGCACAAGTAAATTTTGAAACTACCAATCAAAATATTCAAACCTATTTTTCTGCAAATACAGCAAGTGTGGTATTGTTGCCAGGTTTTATTTCATCTGATAATCAAAACGTCAACACAACTTTAGGTCGTGGGGGAAGTGATTATACTGCTGCAATTGTTGCTGCTGCACTCGATGCAAAAAGTGTAGAAATTTGGACTGACGTAAGTGGAATGATGACTGCTGATCCACGGTTTGTACAAAATGTAAAAGTGATTCCTTCAATTTCATATCAAGAAGCTATGGAATTATCGCATTTTGGTGCTAAAATAATTTATCCTCCAACCATACAGCCAGTGTTGAGTAAATTAATTCCAATATGGGTGAAAAATACATTTGCTCCAAACGATTATGGAACTATAATAGAACCCAATGCAGCACCAAGTGAACATTTAATTCGTGGAATAACAAGCATCAACAATATTGCTCTAATTAGTTTAGAAGGCAGTGGAATGGTTGGTGTTCCTGGCTTTAGTAAACGTTTGTTTGAAGCTTTAAGTAGCGATGGTATCAATGTTATTCTAATTACACAAGGCTCTAGTGAACATTCAATTTGTGTAGGTGTAGAAGCATCTTCAGCAATTAAAGCCAAGAATTCTGTTGATTTGGCTTTTGCCAATGAAATTGCTTTGCAAAAAGTTCAACCGCTTATAGTAGAAGCTGAATTGTCAATTATTGCATTGGTAGGAGAGAACATGAAATCTCACCAAGGCATTAGTGGCAAGATGTTTGGCGTTTTAGGAAGAAATGGGGTTAACATTCGTGCCATTGCACAAGGTAGCAGCGAAAGAAATATTTCGGCTGTTATTGCAACCAAAGATGTTCGTAAAGCGGTAAATGTTTTGCATGAAGAATTTTTTGAAGCAACCTATAAACAAATCAATTTATTTATTGCTGGGGTTGGCAATGTTGGAGGACGATTTGTAGAACAATTAAAACAACAGCAACAGTATTTAAAAGAACATGCTCAACTTATTGTAAATGTTGTTGGTTTAGCCAATAGCAAGCAATCTATTATTAATGAAGATGGGATTGATTTAAACAACTGGAAAGAAACTTTACAAGCAGCTCCCAATTCAACCATTCAAGAATTTATTCAACAACTCATTCACAAAAATTTACGCAATACTGTGTTTGCAGATATTACTGCAAATGGCGATGTTGCAAAAGTTTACGATCAGTTATTAGAAAAAAGTATTGCTGTTGTTGCATGCAATAAAATTGCTGCTTCATCTGAATACGGTTATTATAAAAAGTTAAAAAGCTTGGCAAGAGAATACAACACTTCTTTCTTATTCGAAACCAATGTTGGTGCAGGTTTACCCATCATCGGCACATTGAGTGATTTAACAAAAACAGGTGATGTTGTAAACAAAATGCAAGCGGTTTTAAGTGGTACATTAAACTTTGTTTTTAACAATTATGATGGTACAAAAACCTTTGCAGACGTGGTGAAGCAAGCTCAAGAAGAAGGATATACAGAACCAGATCCAAGGCTTGATTTGAATGGTTCCGATGTAATGCGTAAGATTATGATTCTAGCTAGAGAAGCAGGACATAAAATTGAAATGCAAGACATCAGCAACAATTCATTTATGCCTGAAGAATGTATGCAAGGGACTGTTGAAGATTTTTATGAAAGTATGAAAAAACATGAAGCCCATTTTAAACAATTGTTGGATGAAGCAAAA
>JAGOUF010000210.1 GCA_018061385.1 Chitinophagaceae bacterium
AAAAAATGCTACACTTTGTGTAGCATTTTTTTTGATGGCAGCTTCTTGATAACTAACAAAATCTCCTGTTATGTCATGTTAGCAACATACCGGTATTGGCAGTTGATGTTTTTGTAAACTATTTTTTGAAGAAAAGCGAATACTTCAATTATCGTTTATTTTTTTATTTGTGATGGAATTTGATATGTCAAGTACAAGATTATCCTTTTCGAGGTAATCAACGCTGAATTTAGATAATTCTTTAATGTTGGCGGTTCGATCATTTTATAATCAAAGTGCAAAGTAATATTCTTTTATTTTTAAGGCCATGAGTTTTCTTCTTAATATCAAAAAATCGTTGTAATCTTCAATATTCATTTCTATAATTTCTATCGGAACACAATTCATTTTTAAGTTTCCCAACAGTTCGTGTTCTGTCGAAAGTCCACTTACTAATCTATTGTTTGAATTCATTTGTGTTTTAATCAGTTCAAAATAATCTTTCGGTGGTTTGTTGCCAACCTTAATATTGATTTCAGATTGCATATAAACATAGTTTGCAATTTGATTGTATTTTCCTCTGTCTAGACCATTTTTCTTTAAATAGTCTTTAGGAAATAAATGATGAATATCACCACGAAGTGAAATCAAATCGCTTACTAAAACATCTTTTGATAAAAACCCTCTGTCATTTGCTTTAACTTGCGATGCAAGAAAAACGTGAAAATATGGACTACTTGCAACCGATGTATCTAAACTTTGAGGTAAAGAGGCATTCCAAAATGCATCAGATAATTCCCCATCTTCTTTCTCTTTTAAATATTCATTAAATGGTTTTTGTGATATTTGTTTTATGTCAAAGTCAAATGAACTTTCAGGTGAACCTGAATATCGACCTGTTAAAATCGAATAAACTAACCAACGTCTTACATAGCTTTCAATTGAAACAGAATTAACTCCCAGTTCTTTTAATTTCAGATAAACGATATAAGCAAAGTTGATTGCATTTTGGGAACGAATTAATTTTGGTGAAATAAACCCTGCCGATTTAATAATCATTAGAAACCTTTTGTAATTAGTTTCATTGATAAAATTATACACTCCATTTTTAAGTGTTGCATAAGATTTTTCAGCGATTTCATCTTCAAAAGTTCTTGTTTCAAAGTTTCTACCAGACAATAAACTTACCAAATCAGAAAGTCTTCCTCGATTGAATTGAGACGTAAACGCCACACGAATTAAATCATTATAATCAGGATCGTACAAATCTTCATTTTCAGTTTTCAGCCATTGCATTTTCTGAAAATAATCTGTTTTTGCAAATTCTTTGTCGTTGTCAATTATGTGTTTGTAGAATTCTGGAGCAATTGTTAAATGGCAAAAATAGTCTATTGCTTTTCGTAATTCATTTCCGTTATATTCTGTATTTGATGCTATCTTACTCATTGCAAAATCAGCTTGACTTAATACAACTCCTTTTGAGTTGATACGAATGAAAATCTCTGTTACTGTTTCAATATCTAAATCGTGTGAAAGCTCAATAAGTCCAATTTGTTTCTTAGGAATATTAATAAGGTTTGAGAAAGAATTTCTAACCAGCTTTTTATCAGCATCTGGGTTTAGTTCAAAATAACTATCAGCAATTTCAAATAAATCAGTTTTCCCGTTTATTGCTTCTGAAATGTCATGTAGCCAAGTTTTGTCTTTAAGAATTGCAGGATTTTGCACTTCAAATTTTTCTGTGATTGGATTAAATGCTATCTTAATTTTTACACGTTGGTATGTTTTATTGATTACATACTGTCCAAGAATTGAAGCTGTCAAAGCTGTAACACGTTGTTGCCCATCAATTAATATTTTTTTGCCTTCACTCATACTTCCGTCCTTCAAACGAACATTTGGATTTCGCCAAGCAATTACATAGCCAATTGGGTAGCCTTGATATAGACTGTCTAATAAATCTCTAACTTTTGAACTGTCCCAAACAAAAGGTCTTTGAATCTCGGGTATAGCAATTTCACCAGAATTTACCCACGCTAAAACTGTTTCAATAAGGTGTTGATTAACTGAATATTTCTGCATTCAAATATTATTGTTGAATATTTATAGAATATCTTTTGGCACTAACACTAACTAACTACACTCCCAAACATCATAATTTAAATAAACTATCTACAAATTCTTTTTTATCAAAAATTAATAGATCATCAATTTTTTCTCCAACACCAATAAACTTTACAGGAATTTTAAACTGGTTAGCAATTGCCAAAACAACACCACCTTTTGCTGTGCCATCTAACTTGGTAATGGTTAATGCAGTTACTTCTGTGGCTGCTGTAAAATGTTTGGCTTGCTCTAAAGCATTTTGTCCAGTTGAACCATCTAACACCAACATTACTTCATGTGGTGCATCGGGCAATACTTTTTTTACAACTCTTTTAATTTTGGTAAGTTCATCCATTAAATGAGCTTTATTGTGCAACCTTCCTGCTGTATCTATAATTACAATATCGCTCCCTTTTGCAACTGCACTTTGTACTGTATCAAAAGCAACAGCACTTGGGTCGCTACCCATATTTTGTTTTACAATTGGTACACCTACTCTTTCACTCCAAATAGTTAATTGATCTACAGCTGCAGCTCTAAATGTATCAGCAGCACCTAAAATAACATTGTATCCTGCTTTTTTATAATTGTGTGCCAACTTACCAATAGTGGTTGTTTTACCAACACCATTTACACCTACAACCAATATTACATAAGGTTTTTTACCAGTTGGAATATCGAAATTTTTATATGATACATCATCTGCATCTATTAAAACTTGTTGAATTTCATGTTGCAACAAACCATTTAATTCGGAAGTGTTGATGTATTTATTTTCTTTAACTCTTTTTTCAATACGATCAATAATTTGAATGGTTGTTTCAATGCCAACATCTGCACCAACCAAAGCTTCTTCTAAACTATCTAAAATACTTTCGTCTATTGTACTTTTACCTGCAATGGCTTTTGTAATTTTAGAAAAAAAGCCTTCTTTGGTTTTTTGCAGCCCATCGTTTAAAGTTTCTTTTTCTTTTTTACCAAAAAGCTTATCAAAAAAACCCATAATGTATTTATTAAATTGTAATTGAGGTGAAGCTACTATTAAAAAATATACGCTTTTAGAAAAAACTAAAAAAGCCTCCTGCAAAAATTGCGGGAAGCTTTAAAATATTGAGACCTTAACTGCTTATTTAGCAGCCAAGAAATCTTTTACTTTGTCTTTGTGTACAATGGTTTCTTTAAAGGTGTATGCACCAGTTTTCGGACTACGTACAGCCTTAATCACTTTTGTCCAATTTTTTGCCTCTGCAGATGCCTTAGCATCTTTCACCTTTGAGTTTTTTGAAGCTGCTTTTGCCATGATTATTTAATTTCTTTATGAACAGTTACTTTTTTTAGAATAGGGTTAAATTTTTTCAACTCCATTCTTTCTGGAGTATTTTTTTTGTTCTTTACCGTGATGTAACGGCTTGTACCAGGACGGCCAGAAGCTTTATGCTCTGTACATTCCATAATTACTTGAACCCTGTTACCTTTCTTTGCCATTGTTGTACAATTTAATAATTAGCCCTTGTGGGTTATATTTTTTCTCCTTTTGCTCTTAAACCTTTAATTACTGACGCTAAACCATTTTTATTAATGGTACGTAAAGCTTCAGTAGAAAGCTTTAAGCTAACCCAACGATCTTCTTCTGCAAAGAAAAAACGTTTGGTTTGTAAATTTGGTAAAAACCTACGCTTTGTTTTAATGTTTGAGTGAGAAACACTATTACCTGTAAGTGGTTTTTTTCCTGTAACCTGACATACTCTTGCCATATCTCTTTTTTTTCTGGACGGCAAAAGTAAGAGGTTCTTATCAAATAGCAATACATTTTGTAAAAAAACTGTAAATATTTTTTATAGTTTTTGAAAATGCGGTTTACTATTTTTTTTCGCCTGATTTACCAGCCTATTTGTACAAAATTGTGTATGATTAAATAAAATAGCCCCTCTTATTAAGAAGGGCTATTTACTGATTTATTTGATTGAATTAGTTTTCTTTCAACTTTAATTCTACTCTTCTATTTTGAGCTCTGCCGGCAGCGGTTTTATTGTCTGCAACTGGGTTTTCTATACCAAAACCTGTAGATGTTAATCTATCTGCAGCAACACCTTTTTTAACTAAATATGCTTTTACAGAATTTGCACGAGCTTGAGAAAGTTTAAGGTTACTTGAAGCTTTACCAGTATTGTCTGTATAACCTTCAATATCTAAACTTAAAGTTTTGTTTTCTTCATCTTTTAACAAAGCCAATACAGCATCTAATTTAGTATAGCTTTTCTTTTGTATAACTGCACTACCAGTAACAAAGTAAATGTCTTTAGCTGCCAATTCAACTGTTTTCTTCTTCTCTTCAGTTAATACTGGACAACCTTTATTAGAAGCTGGACCTGCAATTGTAGGACACTTATCTTCTTCATCATTAATACCATCTTTATCAGTATCTGGTATTGGACAACCTTGATAACGTGCTAAACCTGCAACTGTAGGGCATTTGTCTTCTTCGTCGTTAATACCATCTTTATCTGTATCTGGTATTGGACAACCTTGATATTTAGCTAAACCTGCAACTTTAGGGCATTTGTCTTGTTCATCATTAATACCATCTTTATCAGTATCTGGTATTGGACAACCTTTATACTTAGCGATACCTGCAACTGTAGGGCATTTGTCTAAACTATCTACAATACCATCTTTATCAGTATCTTTTGGTTCTTCTTTTTTAGGCGGCATTGGAGGAATTACCTTTACTGGTGGCTCTTTCTTTTCAACTAATGGAGAACCAAAACCTAAAGAATAATTCATGTTATAGTTTACAGTAGAAGTTGTAACAGGAATTCTATAAGACAATTGTGTAAACAAGAACGAACCTTCGTCACCTAACTTAAATTGCAAGCCACCACCAACTGGTATAAAAGCTCCAAAATAATTACCACCATGCATGCTAATACCAGCACCTGCTGATAAAAATGGAACTACTGCATATTTATCAGAAACTAATTTTAGATTTACATTAGCATCTAATTCTACTAAGAATTTTTCACTATTTAATTTTGGACGACCTAAAAAAGGATAATCAACAAAAGTTCCACCTAAATTGGCCATAAAATC
>JAGOUF010000211.1 GCA_018061385.1 Chitinophagaceae bacterium
GTAAGACTTTTGTGTGTTAAAGGACATATTTATCCTGAAATTCTTATTGGAACAACAGAAAACTTAAAAACAATTGGGTTGCTTATACAAAAGAAATTATTTGTACATGAACTAAAAGGACAGCAATTAAATTACCACAACGACAATAAAGGAAATACTTGGTTAAACTTAGACTACACCACAGCTTACCCTGGAGGAAAGTTTATGGGAAATAATGTTTTAGAATACATTTACCCTTAGGAAAATTGCTTATACATTCAAATAACTAAAAAGTGCTCATGTTGTAAAACATGAGCACTTTTTTATGAATATTTTTTATCAATGAATAGTAGTAAACTATTGGTTTGCTTTCTTTTTCTTCTTACCATCAATTATTGCTCCAACACCAGCACCAGCTCCTGCACCAATTAAACCACCAACTATTGCTCCTTCACCTTTCTTTTTATCTACCAGTGCACCAGTAATTGCACCAACGCCAGCACCAATAACTGCTCCTTTAGCTGTATTACTCCATCCTTTTTTTGCAGGAGTAGTTGTTGATGATACACTTTTTGATGAACCTTCTGATTGTGATGAATTATTTTTTGAATTTACAATATTCATTGAATCTATAATTCTCTTTTTAACAACCTCTTCTTTTGCTATAGAATCTACTGTCATTTGTTTAGCTTCTAAAATTTCAGCTTCTTGTTTAGCTTTGGTATTGCAAGCCATCATGGTTGTGGCTAGTGCAAAAATAAATAATACTTTTTTCATACTTTAATAGTGCCAATTATAGTGCCACATTTGTTTGAAGGGCTAATGAAGCAAATTAAGTGGTTGTGTATAAAGGAGTCTCTGCCAAATGATGTAATAGTCTTCTTAGAAACTATTCAAAAATGGTTCAATAGGTTACTATAATCTATGAGTATTAACCTGTATGGTTTTAAAAACCTTACAGGTTTGCTATAATAACAGCAATTAAAATTAATTAAGCAACTACTCTTTCAATAATTGATTTTCTATCAGGAAACTTATCGGCATATTGAAATACCAAATTTCTGATAAATGTATTTTCTGGTAAAATTTCCATGTGTGGTTTTACTGAATCGGTGTTTAAAAACTCTTTTTCTTTAGGTACTTTACCCATACCTGCAAACCTTCCTTTCTCTACTAAAATACAGCTTTGTTCTTCTCCACTCACATCATCCTCTCTAATTACAAAACTTGGTAATTGAGATTCCATATAAGCAATTGCTGCATTTACTCTTTTATTGTAAACACTAGGCAATTCTCCTTTTAGATCAACTAAAGTAGCACCAACACTTACGTCAATAAAACAAAGCTTGGCACACAATTCAAAACGATCTATTAACGACTTTAACAATTGCCTTCCTTCTAATAAAGAACTAAAACTATGTATGGGTTCTAAATGCTTTCTTTTATGTTCAATTACTAAACGCCAATAACCACGAGCATCTTCAAAAGTATATAAGCCAAATACTTGCTCAGCTTTTTTTTGACTTTGGTTATATGCAGGCCACAAACGCCTAATTTCAATGCTTTCCAAAATGGCTGCCATCAATTCGGTTCCACAAACTTTAAAAGTAATATTGTAAATATCTCTCAAAAAATCTTGCTTTTGTTTGGTTACCTTATTGTTAGAAAAATGGCTGGTAACACGTTGCTTAATATCTTTTGCTTTTCCTACATAAACTACTTTTCCTGCTTTATTGTGAAAGTAATAAACACCCGGTAATTGAGGTAATTCTGAAACAACATCTATTGACAAATTGGGAGGTAAATACTGAGCAGCACTTTTGCCTTTAACCATTCCTTTAATTTCACCAGAGCCATCATTTGCCAACAACAATTCAAACAATTTAGTGGTTGCAATTGCATCGCCTTCTGCCCTATGTCTATCATTAATTTCAATATCCAATTCTCTACAAATACTACCCAAGCCATATTTAGTGTATCCTGGAAAAATTTTCCTTGCCGATCGAATGGTACAAAGCTTTGGAGTGTTTAAATTATAACCAGCTTCTTGCAAGTGATGTTTCACAAAACTGTAATCGAAGTTTACATTGTGTGCAACAAATACACGATCTTTTAATAAATTAAAAATGTAGGCTGCTACAGTATTAAACTGTGGGGCCGCTGCTACCATAGCATTGGTAATGCCTGTTAAAGATTGTACATAAGGCGGTATGCTTGTATTTGGATTTACCAATGTGGAATACTTTCCTTCTATCTCTTTTCCATTATGCAGTACAATAGCAATTTCGGTAATTCCATTGCTAGCTGCATGTCCTCCCGTTGTTTCTATATCTACTATTGCAAACATAATCAGTTAAATTATACCCTAAAATAACAAAGTCGTTTCTCACATTGGTACTCTGTGGAAAAATGAATTAGAGATACTTGTTAATTAGAATGTTATACACACAAAAGTATGGTCTATAATATTTAAAATCTTTTAAAACAATTTTCTTGTTTTTGAAAAAAATAAATCTATATTCGCTTTGTGTTATTTTGACACACAGGTTTTTTTAATTAATTATTTAAATAAACGTTATGAAAAAAATTCTAGCTTTTGCCATTGCCTTTTGCTGTTTAACAATAAACAGCTTTGCTCAACCAGCTACAAATCCTGCAACGCCACCTGCACGAGCCGCTGCACAAGTAATTTCTGTATATAGTGCAGCATATACAAATTTAAATGGAGTAGATTTTAATCCAAACTGGGGACAAAGTGGTTTTGGTAGTGCTACCACATTCACTTTAAGTGGTAATGAAATGCGTCATTATCCAAATATGAATTACCAAGGTATTGCCATAGGAAGCAACCAAAATATTAGCTCATTAGACACCTTACACTTAGATATTTGGTCGGCTAATTGTAGTTCTATTGATATCTTTTTAGTATCTGATGGATTTGGCGAAAGGTCTGTAAATATTCCATTAACATTAAGTTCATGGAATAGTATAAATATTCCATTAAGTACTTATATAACACTTGGGATTCCTTTAACTGCCATAAAAGAATTCAAGTTCGTAACTATAAATCCAGGAAGTAATGCAAGTATTTATGTAGACAATATTTACTTTTTTACCAACGTTACTTTACCAACACTTTCTAATTTCTCAGTGCCTTCAAAATTATTAACTGATGCACCTTTCGCTATAACAGCACCAACTTCAAATAGTTCTGGTGCATTTACTTATTCTAGTAGTAACATTAATGTTGCAACAATTACTGGCAATATGATTACTATTGTTGGAGGTGGATCTTCTACCATTACTGCTATTCAAGCAGCTGCTGGAGGATTTGGATCTGGTAGCATTACCGCAAATTTTGTGGTAAATGTTGGTCCATTAAATACAAATGCCCCTAATCCTACAAAACCAGCATCTAAAGTAATTTCATTGTTCAGTAATAGCTATACGAATCGTCCAGTAACAGAATGGAGAACTAGTTGGAGCGGTGCTGGTCCTCTGATAGATACTGCAATTAGTGGAAATGATATTAAAAAGTATACTGCTGTTGACTTTGTGGGTATTGAGTTCCCGCCAATTGATGCCAGTTTAGCAGATAGTATTCACATAAGTTTATGGACTCCAAGTGCTGCAACATTTGCAATAAAATTAGTGAACAGCGGTGGTGGCCCAGCTAATGAAAATATTGTAAGTTTTAGGCCTAATCCAGGTTCTCATACATACGGTCCTAAACCAACACAAGGGCAGTGGAATGTATATAGTATTCCATTATCGCTTTTTGCTACTCCTAATGGAGCCTTAGTTTTAACCAACAGAAATAGTCTTATCCAAATGTTATTTGTTGGAGATGCACCGTTTTCAGATAATACCTACTACGTAGATAATATCTATTTCTCAAGCACAAACAACGTTTTAAACCCTTTACCAGTAGATTTTAAATCGTTCAGCATAATAAAATCTAACAATACTGCTCAATTATCTTGGATAGTTGGAAATGAAGTTAACCTTAACAATTACGATGTAGAAAAAAGCACAAACGGAAGAGAATTTACAAAAATTGGTTCCGTAATTGCTGCTGGAAAAGAGAAATACAACTTTAACGACAAAGATTTAGTAAATGGTATTAACTATTACAGAATTAAATCTGTTGACAAAGACGGTGCTTACAAATACTCTATTATCAAGAGTATTAGCCACAATGCCAATGGTAAAGTAGAATACAGTATTTATCCTAATCCTGCTAAAAACGAATTGGTTATTAAAAATCTAGTTGGAACAAATGACATTAGTTTAGTTGATGCAACAGGAAAAGTTGTATTAAGACAAAACAATGTTACTAATGGATTGATTGCATTAAATATTGCTAGTTTACCAAATGGTTTTTATACAATATTAATTAATGATGGTACTGAAACTAAATCATTAAGAGTTGTTGTTGGAAAATAACCAATAAAAAAATAACTATAAAAAAGGCTGCTTGTATAAAGCAGCCTTTTTTGTTTTTATAATTTTAGCTTAAAATTAAAAGTTCAAAAAAATGATACAAGAACTAATCTTACCTTATCAATTTTTTAGAAATTTTTTGAAGATAGTCTTGAATATACTTCTAAATTGTTTGTCTAATTAAAGCTAAGTAATTCGTCAGATTGCATCACTTTTTTATTACATGTATATATACTAATCAATTCAGTATATTGATTAGTCTTGTAAGCTAAACAATTCTTTCATTACTAATTTTGGGGTTCTATCAATTTTAAATAAGCCCCAATGTTTTTCGGGTTCGTTTGGTTCGGGTGAACCTTTCCAATCTTCATCAAAAGCTTCAAAAACAAAAGTCAAAATATTTTCTTGGGTAGTCCATTCAACTAAATCTTCATAATAAACTTTTTGATTTTCCTCGTTCACCATTTCTGGGTTTATGCCTCTACCGTTTGAGTTGGTGCTCCAACCTGCTTCAGTTATTACAACTGGAATATTTGGATATTTATTGGCTATTGCGTAGTAATTTTCTTTGGTATAACTTAACGACTCGTGAATATGTTTATACTCCCATACTGGATATGTATGAATGGAAATAAAATCGATAACGCTTGTAAGTGGTTCTAACTTGTGTAACCATGGCACATAGTTTTCACAAAAAGTTACTGGTTGTTTCGCTGCAGCTTTTACCATTTTTACATACTCAATT
>JAGOUF010000212.1 GCA_018061385.1 Chitinophagaceae bacterium
CGTAATATTAAAATGGCAAAAAGGCTTGATAGTCTTGCACATATTAGAACCATGTTTTTTACAATGGGCGTAGCACATTTATCAGGAGATGGTGGAGTTATTGAATTACTAAAACAGAAAGGTTTTACCGTTGAACCCGTTTTCTCCTCAAAAAAAATTTCACCAGATAAATATTCTTATGAATCTGTTCAATCAAGTTGGATAACCAACTATGCAAAAGATTCATCCTTTAGTTTTAAAGCTCCAGGTAGTGCAAAACTATTGGCTATGGATATGCCAATTGATATGTACATGTACATGGATTTAGGAACCAATTATGTTTACTATGTGATGAAAAGTGGCATTGCTGCGTCTATTGGCAATAACTACGATTCTATATTAAATAAAATGGTTGATGGCATGACCGCCAAAACTGGCAAAGTAATTAGTAAGAAAAATATCCTTTTTAAAAATGCCAATGCAATTGAATTATTGTCGAAAAGTGACGATGGCATGTTTATGAGAACAATTGCTTTTATAAAAAATAAGCAGGCCTACATTATTCTTTTTGGAGCTAAACCAAAAGAAACTTGCTTTACAACAGATGTTGATTATTACTTCAACTCTATTGAAATACTAATAGCCAACCCTACACAAAAAATTACCACCATTAACGATACAACTTATTATTATTCTGCTGTATTTCCGGGTAATGAAATAAAAAATTTAAGCTTGCCAATTGCCATAGAAGAAGATAGGCAATATTGGAATTTTGAAGTAAAAGCTTTTATGGATGAAGACTATAGCAACTTATACATTATTGCTGCTAAAGAAACCAAGCCTGGCTATTATATACCTAGCGATACTGCATTGTTTACTTTGTTCGAAAATCAACTTAACCAAAAAGAGAAATTCAAAATCACCCATAAAGGTTTTAGAACTCTTTGTGGTGAAACTGCATTAGAAATTTTAGCAACAGGTTTAACAAAAGATAGTATTCATTTTACAACCACTCATCTAATAAAAAATAATAGAGTGTACTCTATTGTTGGAGCAAACCTGACGGAAGACAAGTCTCAAGTTGAAAAATTTATTCAATCATTTAAATTATTAGAAGCAACACCAACTAATTGGCAAACGCATAAAAACGAAATTTTTTCTACTTGGTCGCCAACTAAGTTTAATTATTTCGACACTGTAAATACCAACAACTTCATTAGCTTCGATAAAGCTACAACAGCAAGCTATCAAGTAAGTTACGAAACCTTAAAGCCTTATCAATATTGGTTATCGGACGCTGCTTATTTAAATGAACAAATTAAAAATTCGAAAAATAGTGAGGACAGTTTAGTATATAGCAATATATCTAGCACCAATAATGCAATTGTTGCCAATGTTGTTTTGGAATCGCCCATGAAGTATAACACAAAAAAATTTAGATTTATTTTACATGCCGATACTTTATTTACCCTTTGTGCAATTTTACCTAAAGAACATTTATTGAATAATAACAACGATGATTTTTTTAATCGTTTCGAAATATTGAATAAAGCAACAACTCCAATTTCAATTTTTGAAGATAAAGCAGAGAAGTGGATTACAAATATTCAAAGTACAGATAGTGCAACAAGAGAACAAGCCTACAATGCTTTTTATAATATTACATTTTATAAAAAACATTTACCCGCTTTACACAATCTCTTTTTTACAAAACATATAGAAGATGAAAATAGCTATTACTCACTATCTGGTTTAGCCGAAAATGCATTGGTTGATTTAGCCGATAGTAGCACCATTGTATTGCTAAAACAAAACTATAACCAACCAAATGGTACGTACAATTTCGATAAAGCTGAAATGGTTAATATGCTTTTTAGAATGAAAAACAATAGTTGGGCTAATACAATTGCTAAAGAACTTTTATTAAAGCAGCCACCATTAAATGGAAAAATAGAATTACTTACTTATAACCTTAGAGATGTATGTGAAACAGACCCTCAGTTTATTTTAAAACTAATGCCTTTAAGTAAAGACTCTTTATGGGCTTATGCTTTAGCAGGTGCAGTTAATATTGCTATAGATAGCAATTATATTCCTACAACGCAACTATTGCCTTTTGAAGAAAATTTTATTAAAGAAACACAAAGAAGATTAAGAATTATTCATCAACTTGATACGTTTAATTTCGAGCCTCAATACTATTGGCTATTTGGTGCTTTACAAAGTTTTAATACCAAGGCTTCCAATGCAGTATTACAAACTGCTTTGCAAAACAAGCACTTAGATATTGTTTACGATGCTTCTCATTATTTATTACAGAATGATTGGGTTTTACCATCAACAACAATTTACAGATTGGCCGAAAATGATATGTATAGATTGGGCATTTATGAAAAGCTGAAAAATAAAAATCTGCAACAATTATTTCCTAAACAATTTGCTACACAAAAAATGTTTGCAAGGTCGTATTTAAAAACCCTTGATGAAGAGGAAGATTATTCTACAGATTCATTAACTTTTATTAAAGAAAAAGTGTACGTTTTTAAAGGAAAGAAAACGAAATTTTATTTATACAAAATTTCGTTTGTTGGAGCAACAGAAACATATTTAGCCATTGCAGGTGGCTTTAATTTAAATGCTTCGAAACTTGATATTGAAAACTATGCTTGTGGAGTATTTTTTGATGAAGCATTTGATGAAGAAAATGTTGATACATTCTTTCTCAAATTTATTCAACCATTTGAGGAAGATGAAGAAGATGCAGCAGCTACAGTAAATGAAGTAAAATAACATTGCTTAGAAAACATTGTTATTCAGCTTTTTCGTTGCCTTGTGTTAAACTTTGTATTAGTGTTGAAAAAATTGAAACAATAATACTAAACCACAATGCAGCCCACCAATTTTTTACACTAAAACCAGGTACCAAAGTTGCTACCCATTTAATAATAATTATATTAATTACTAGTAAAAATAAACCCAATGTAAAAACAGTTATTGGAATGGTGAGCAATATCAATATTGGCTTTACAAATGTGTTTAAAAAGCCCAAAACAATTGCTACAAAAATGGCTGTTAATGTACTATCAATATGCACTCCACTTAACAACCAAGATGCAATTAAAGCAGCAGCAGCAGTAACCAATGTTTTTGTGATAAATTGTTGCATAGTGTTAAGTTTATTTGTTTGAATGTTATACTACAGTTAGTTCATAAAAATCTTCTTTATTCAAATATTTTTTTGCTAGTGCTTGTAACTCTTCGGCACTAATGGTTTTAATTGTTTGAATTGAATTGTAAAAATATTGTTCATTTAAGTTATTCAAAACATAGTTTTTCCAACGAGCAATAATTTGAAAAGGTCCATCTAAATCGCCCAATAAACTTCCCATCATAAAATTTCTAACCAAGTTCAATTCTTCTTCTTCTACAATTTCGTTTTGCAAAATTGCCATCTCTTTGTAGGTTTCTGCAATGGTAGCTTCACAAACATCTCTTCCTGCTTCTGTACTAATCATCCAACAAGTATCGTGAATGTGGTTTTGAATATAAGAGTGAATTCCATAAGTATACCCCTTGTCTTCTCTAATATTACTCATTAATCGGCTACCAAAAAAACCACCAAAAATGTTATTTAAAATTTGCACTTTAATAAAGTCTGGATCATGTCTATTAGGAAAAGGTCTTGCCAAACGTATTGCACCTTGTACCCCATTCAAATCATTTAAAATAAATTGTTTTTTATCTATTGCAGGTGCAACATTGTACTCTATAGAACTAGTGGTAGTTGTATTAAAAGGAAGTTTGCCAAAATTGTTGTTCAGTTGTTCTTGAATATCTGTTGGCAACTTTCCTGCAACAAAAATCATACACTTACCGTTTGTATAAAATTGCTGGTAAAACTTTACCAACTCCTCTTTTTCTAAAGCCTCATAATCTAATGTAGATGTGTATTTTCCATAAGGATGATGAAAGCCATACACATATTCATCAATCAAACGATTGGCAACAAAATCGCATTTTTTTAGGCTTACCTCTAAGCGTTGCTTTTGATTTTTTTTATAAATAGCCAACTCTTCTTCCGGAAAAATGCTCTCTGTAAAAAGCTCCGCAACAACAGGTAATAATTTTGATAAATGTTTATTTAATGTGTGCAATGTAACAACTGCAGTTTCGTTGTAACAGCTACGATTTAAGAATGCTCCATGAAACTCAAAATGATCATTAATAGCAAAAGCCGATTTGTTTTTTGTGCCATTTTTTAACATGAAGTTGGTTGTACCAGCAACAATGTTTTTATCCTCGTACCAATTGCCTGCATAAAAAACAAACTCTATAAACAATACATCTTGCGAACCACCATCAACACTATAAACGGGTACGCCATTATCCAACGTAAATTGCTCTGCATGCTTTAATTGTAAATCTAAATCTACTGCATCTAATATATTGGGGGCTTGTGTTCTGTTTGTCATTTTTTATTTAGTAAAGTCTTTTACAACTTTTATGTTTTCAATTAATCTAGATTGATGATGAATTGTTATAATAGTTACAACATCATTTCATAATAATAAATAATACGATAAGCTTTATGCAGTAACTGTCTGAGATTGTTATATCGAGCTGGAAAAATCTGATTGCCTATTTCGGGATATTTGTTTAGAATAGCAATTCGGTCTTTGATAGCTTGAATAAAGCGTTTTGCATTTACAGCGGAATCATTAGCAATGTAATCATGAATATTCTTCAAATCCTCCAGAGCAGGTTTAGTATATTTTACTATTGCCATGCATCCATTATTTTATGAGCTTCCTCTTCCGATACAACTTCTCCTTTTTTCATTGCTTCTAAACCTTCTTCAATTTTATTCAATAACACAATTTCTTCTAATACTTCGTCAATATCTGTAAACTCATCTTTTGGCATTGCCTGTATTGCTTCTATGATTTGTGTTTTTGTAATTGACATAACTTATTCTTTTTTCAAATCTACAAATTAATTCTTACTATAATAATGTATTGTACTACTGTTCTTGTCATCAAATATTTGTTGTGCGTACTGTTGAATGTCTTGTACTGTTACTTCCTGATATTTTGAAAACTCAGTATTCATTAATTCAGCATCACCCAATAACTCGTACATAGCTAAACTATTTGCACGACTCATAACACCCATATCT
>JAGOUF010000213.1 GCA_018061385.1 Chitinophagaceae bacterium
TTAACACAAACAACGCTGTAACTGCAATGCCATTGTTAATAAAATGGAGTAAAATACTCAACCAAATATTTCTGCTATAATAAAAAATTAAGCCCAATACAATGCCCAAGCCAGCCCTTGCCAAAAAGCCATAAAAGCTAAAATGCACTACACTAAAAACAATAGATGTAACTACAATTGCTAGTATAGCTTTTGCTTTGGTATTTCCAAACCAATGAATCAATAATTTTTGTAAAGTACCTCTAAACAACACTTCCTCAAAAATTGCAGGAGCCAATGCAATTACTACCAATGCAAAAATGTAATCTTTCCAATCGTTCATTTTGGCCATGATTAAAACTTGTTGGTTGTACATTTCTTCGGCTTTTTTAAACTTGGCCTCCCATTTTGCCGAAATCGGAATCATTTCATTTAATGTACCCAATGCACCACTTAATGCCATTGCTGCAAATGCCAATACTACTATTAGTATTATTTGATTTAAACTAAGTACTGTACTAAAACCTAAGTGTTGTAAGGGTTTTCTATTTACAATTCTTGCAAAAACAACGGCAGGAATTAAAAACATACAACCAGCAGCTACTAGTTGTATCCAACGTGCAGCATTGGTAAAAGCAGGGTTTAGCATGTCTTTTTCCATAGTAAAAATGCTGCCTCCCGTCATGCTAGTCCACATGCCAGCAGCAATTAAACTACCAATAATTGCACCCACCCCAATTAGGCCCAATAAAATTGCAAATTGACTTAAATAGTTTAATTGTGGTTTGTTGTTCATATACTAATACAATAAGGCTGTAAATTTGCAATACTTTAATTAATTAAATATACTTTCTTTTTATATATGGTTACCATTGGCAATAAAATACAATTACCCGATTTTCCGTTATTACTTGCTCCAATGGAAGATGTTAGTGATCCTCCGTTTAGAGCAGTTTGTAAAGACAATGGGGCCGATTTAATGTACACTGAATTTATAAGCAGTGAAGGATTAATTAGAGATGCCATTAAGAGCAGAAAAAAGCTAGATATTTTTGATTATGAACGTCCCGTTGGAATTCAAATTTTTGGTGGCGATGAAGACAGTTTAGCAATGGCTGCTAAAATTGTGGATGTTACTCAACCCGATTTGTTGGACATAAACTTTGGCTGCCCAGTAAAAAAAGTAGCACTAAAAGGTGCAGGTGCAGGTGTATTAAAAGATATTGATTTAATGGTTCGATTAACCGATGCAGTTGTAAAAAGCACATCGTTACCTGTAACTGTAAAAACACGGTTGGGTTGGGATGATAATACCAAAAATATTGAAGAAGTTGCTGAACGTTTGCAAGATGTGGGCATTAAAGCATTGGCTATACATGGCAGAACGAGAAGCCAAATGTATAAAGGCGAAGCCGATTGGACCTTGATTGAAAAAGTAAAAAATAACCCAAGAATCAATATACCCATTTTTGGCAATGGCGATATTGATAGTCCACAAAAAGCCAAACTATACAAAGAACGTTTTGGAGTTGATGGAATTATGATTGGTAGAGCAGCAATTGGTTATCCTTGGATTTTTAGAGAGATAAAACATTTTGTACAAACTGGGGAAGAACTTGCACCACCAACACTAGAAGAAAGAATTGCAGTTTGTAAAAAACACTTAATAAAAAGTGTGGAATGGAAAGGGCCTAAAGTAGGTATTTTTGAAATGAGAAGACATTATGCAAACTACTTACGTGGATTGCCCAATATTAAAGAATTTAGAGGGCGTTTGGTTACATTAATGTTGCAAGAAGAAGTAATTGAAGTGTTAGATGAATTGTATAAATATTACGATGGTATTGAAATACCAAAACAAAGCATAGAGCTAATTAATTACCATGAAAATTGCCCTATTTAATTCATTGGGTTAATTTTAACATATTTAAATTGTAACATGGAATAATAATTGACGTTACACCTTAAAACCACAGGTTATGAGAACAATAATACTCCTCTTTTCATTGGTTGTTTTTGGTTCAGTACATGCACAAACACAATTGGCTAACGATCAAAATCCCAACTATTTAGTAAGCCAACAAAAGTATTTGCAGTTGAACGATTCGATGCAAGCTTACATGAATGTAACCGAGCAAAATACTTACAAAGCATACGATTGGTACGAAGCTAAAATGGAACGCAAACAAAATCGTATTAGCACTCGTCAGCAAGTTCGTATCAACCGTTCGTTATACAGTTACGACAACTGGAACAATGGTTGGAACAACAATTATTCTTGGAACAACAATTTTAGAAATAGAAATCGTTGGAACAATAACTATGGATTTTTTCCAGGATCTATAGGTTATAGAACTGGTAATTGGTGGTTCTGGTTTTAAGCATTTTTTCAACTTACATATTCAACTCAAAAACACATTTAATGAAAAAGATTTTTTACATTTTTGCAGCAATTGCAATTGTTGCTACAATAAGTTCTTGTGCCAACAGAAAAGTAACTCGTATTGACCCAAGTGAAACGCCAGATATTAGTGGTAGTTGGAATAACACAGATAGCAGATTAACTGCCGAAGAAATGATTAAACAAATTTTAAGTGCAAAATGGGTTGGCAACCATGTAAACGAAAAAAATAAAAAACCAGTTGTAATTGTTGGGTTAATTACCAATAAAAGTCACGAACACATAGAGGCCGAAACTTTTATGAACGACCTAGAAAAAAGTTTTATTACCAGCGAAAAAATTAGCCTAGTACAAAGTGGTAAAAAAAGAGAACAAATGAGGGCAGAGAAAGCCGATATGCAAACCAATGCAAGTGTAAGTACTATGAAAAAGTTTGGCTTAGAAAAAGGTGCCGATTATATATTGCAAGGAAGCATTAACTCAATTGTAGATGCCTATAAGAAAAAGAAAACAGTTACTTATCAAATAGATTTAGAGCTTACCAATATTGAAACCAATGAAGTAGTTTGGATTGGCGATAAAAAAATTGCCAAGTACGTAAAAAACTAAGTTTAATTATTTGTTGAACAATGAACAAAACCTTGAATGGAGCGTCGCCGTCAACAGTTGAAAAAAGATGAAAAGCCCACCCAAAAAATTAAATAAATGTTATTGAAACTGAACACAAAACAGGCATTGATGGTAGTACTATTGATGCCTTTTTTGTATTCGTGTGTTAGTTATAATCAACGTATGGCTACTTACTATACTCAATTAGAAAGTAAACAATACGATAAAGCCATGCGTACTTTAGACAAAACAAAAATTATAAAAAGAGATAGAAATAAACTGTTATATTTTTTTGAAAAAGGCAAACTATATCATTTAAAAAAACAGTACGATAGTAGCAATAGCTTTTTTAATAAAGCCGATAATTTTATTGAAACTGAAAGAAAAAAAGTGGGAGATGTTTTAAAAGCCAATCTTATAAACCCAATGATGACAACCTATTTGGGGGAAGATATGGAAAGGTTTATGATGCATTATTACAAAGGCTTAAACTATTTATACATTAACCAAACGAGTGAAGCTGTTGTTGAAGCTAGACGAATTACGTTGGCCAACAATGCACAAGCCGACGAATTTAAAAACAAAACAAACCGTTATAGCAAAGATGCTTTTGCCATGAATGTGCAAGGCATGTTGTATGAAGCTGCTGGCGATATAAACAATGCTTTTATTGCTTATAGAAATGCATCTGATGTGTACTTAAAAAATAACAAAAAATATTATGGCGTTAGTTTGCCGAATCAATTACAGCAAGATGTTTTAAGAACAGCCAATTTAATGGGTTTTGAAGGCGAACAACAACAATATGAAAAATTGTTTAATACAACATTGCAAAAAGATACATCTAATGGAGGCTATTTAATTGTATTTGTAGAAAGAGGAATGGCTCCAGTAAAAAGAGAACAAAATTTTGCCATCACACAAAATAATAATGGACTAAGTAGATTTTATTATGTTGATGAAATGGGCAATCAAATTGATATTCCTTTTGATTTTGGTTATTACAATACCATTAATGCCAACGATACAAGGCTCCAAAGTTTTAGAAGCTTTAGAGTGGCTCTGCCTTATTATGAAGTAAGGTATAACAACAACAATCCAATTACACTTACTGTAAACAATCAAACTTATACAAGTGAAACTGCAGAAGATATTAATGCCATTGCTGTAAGCATTTTAAAAGAAAGAATGTTAAAAGAATTGGCCAATGCACTTGCCCGACAAATAACAAAAAAATTAATTGAAGTAGCAGCAGAAAAAAGTGCTGAAGAAATTACCAAAAACAACAGCAAAGAAAAAGACGAAAAAAAGAAAAATGAAAAGGCCAAAAATGCTGGTGAAGTAACTGGATTAATTATGAACTTAATTAATACTGCAACAGAAAAAGCCGATACTAGAAATTGGCAAAGTTTGCCAGCTTATATACATTACGTTCGTGTACCATTACAAAAAGGCGAAAACGTTGTAAAATTAATAACCAATAAAGGCAAAACAATTAATTTGAATGTGCAAGGCAATGGAGGTTTGCAGTTTATGAATAGAACGGTTTGGTAAAAATTACTTTTTCATGTACTTCCAATTTCTTTGCTTGCCTTCAATTAGCCATTCAATGGTTTGAGCAATTCGTTTTTCTTTGGTAGTTGCTGTTTTGGCTTCATCTATCCACATGGCATATTCTTTTCTATGGCTAGGTGCAAATGCCTCCCAAGTTGCAAAAGCTGCTTTGTTTTTCTTAATTGCTATGGTAATATATGTTGCAATTACATATTCTTTTTTAAGAGAGGCAATTTTAGGCAACTGAGTTCCGTCATCATTAATCTTCATAGCTTTTTTTATAAAACCAATCAACACTTTATCGCTAGGTAAATCTTTTATAGAAGTAATTTTCCCTAAATGCCCCATTGCACTTTCAGATTCAGCATTTCTAATTAACATAGGTTCATCCATTAAATCTGCTTTAAAAAAGCCAAATGCACAATGCTGTTTAAATGCAGCAATATGACACATCATTTTTCCTTTGTAATAAAAAAAAGGCATTCCCCATTTAATTTGTTCATCAACATCAATACAAACTTTATGTACCAATGCTCTTAAATGTTCTAAAATAGGTAGAGCAAAGGGGGCAGATT
>JAGOUF010000214.1 GCA_018061385.1 Chitinophagaceae bacterium
TGTTCTATTAATTCTACTTCGTTCTGCACCAAATGCCATTAAATGGCTTTCAACAGAGACTTCAATTGAAGAACTCAACAACGATTTATCTTGTTGGTAAACTGCTTGTACCCAATCACTCATTAATCTATGATCGCCACCACCATGTGCATCCGTCTTTAAACTCCAGGTAGTTTTTTGATTGGTTTTAAAATCGGTTAAAACAAATGTTTCCATATCGCCAATAATATCTCCTTTCGATCCCATTATTCTGGTTCTTCTTCCTTCATAAGACACATGAGCTTCCATAGAAAACGCAGCAGTAACGCCATTTTCAAACAACATATTTACAGTTAAATGATCTGGCTGATCGTTTTCCATTTTATAAACACATCTACCATAATCTGTTGTTTTTAATTTTGCTAAAATAATTTCATCCCACTTAGATTTATCTTCAGGCAAATCAAATACATACAATCTTTTTCTATCTCGATGATAAATTTGCAAGGCAGAATATGGACAACTACTTTCAACTTTACAACCATCTGTACAACGTTCTGTGCTTCCTTCGGGAGCATTTTTTGTGGTAAACCAACTTAAATTTCCAAAGCAATGCACATCATGCACAGGGCTATTTACCAACCAACGAATGATGTCTGTATCATGTGATGACTTGGCCAAAATAATTGGAGCAGTGGCTTTGCTATTGTGCCATTTTCCTCTAACATAAGAATGGCTCATGTGAATATGTTCTATTGGTTCCATGTGTTGCACACTAATAATATCACCAATTAAACCTGCATCAATTACAGCTTTTAATTCTTTAAAATAAGGAGAGTAACGCAATACATGACACACACCAACAATTCTATTGGTAGCTTGTGCTTTTTGTAAAATCAATCTACAATCAGCTTCACTAATTGCAATAGGTTTTTCTAGCAACACATCGTAACCTGCTTCTAAAGCTGCTAAACATGGAGCTGTATGCAATTGATCGGGAGTTGCAATAATTATAGCATCGGCAAATTTTGATTTTGCAAAAACTTCTTGCCAATCTTCAAAAATATTTTCTTCAACAATGTTATGAAGCTTGCTAATTTTATTTCTTCTTTCAATGCTTATATCTGCAACTGCAACAATCTTTAATTCGTTGGGATATAAGTTTCCGTAACTAGCATAAATACTGCCTCTATGCCCTGCTCCTATTAAAATTGCTGTTACAGGACGTTCAATTTTTTTATGCTTTGGATTATAAAAAACATCCTTATTTAAGTCGAATAAATTGGCAACTTCATTCCAACCCAATATGGCTGTTTCTTTAAGTAGATTGAGTGGTTTAAATAATTTTCTTGAAGCTATAAAGTGACGTAAAGACATAATTAATTTTTAAAGTGATACAACTAAGTTATGAATGAAAAATATAACATACGTTGCTATTCTATTAGTACAATTAATATATCCATAACATTTGTTTGAGTTGCCCCTGTTCTTAGTAAACCATTAATTTGATTGAAAAAGTTATATGAATCGTTGTTGCTTAAATATTCATTCGGCAACAATTCTACATCATTCATCAATTTATAAGTGGCTTTACCAATTATTGCACCTGCAGCATCTGTTGGACCATCAGTGCCGTCTGTTCCTGCAGAAAGTAAAGTAATTGTATGCTTTGTATGGTTTCCAAGTTCAAATAATTCAATTAAAGCAGATAGGGCTAAATGTTGATTTCTTCCACCCTTTCCATTGCATTTAACTACAACTGTGGTTTCTCCACCAATTACAATTGCTGCTGGAATATTTCCAGTATATTGATTGGCCAAGTGTATTATTTTTTTAGCCATTGCACTTGCGTCACCTATCATTGATTCATTTAAAGCAACAATTGTGTACCCAAAACTATTAGCCTTTTCTTTAGCAGCATTTACTGCCATTTGATTGTTGGCTACAACAATATTTTTACAAATATTAAGTTCAATTTTTTGAGACAATTGAATGGTTTCTGTTATTAACCCATTTACTCCTTTTTCTACATACTGAACAATAGATGAAGGGCATTGCTCAATTAAATGATACTTCTTCAGTACATTTAAAGCTTCACTAAACGTTGTTGTATCTAATACAGTAGGGCCACTTGCAATAACAGTTATATCATCAAAAGGAACATCTGAAATAATAAAACTAAACCATTTTGCTTTTGGTGCATAACGTAATAATTGTCCTCCTTTTATGTAAGACAAATGTTTTCTAACACAATTCATTTCATCAATATTTGCTCCACAATTCAACAACAACTGAAACAAATTTTGCAATTCATTTAATGAAATACCATCTGGCAAATCAGTCCACAATGCAGATGCTCCACCACTTAATAAACAAAGTACAATATCATTGGGTTGCACTTTGTTTAGCAACTCAATTGTTTGCTGAACTGCTAAAACACTTTGTTCATCTGGCACAGGATGAGCAGCTTGAATACAATTAATTTTCTTAAGGGGAAGTTGATGATGATATTTTGTTGTAACAATTCCTGCTTCAATATTATCTCCCAATATTTCCTCAATCACCAAAGCCATTGCTGCACTTGCTTTCCCAGCACCAATTATATAAATTTTTGTTGTAGAATTCAAGTGAATTTTTTCACCATCAATATACAACTGCTCATCTATCCATTGAATAAATTGTGGCATTACTTGCATTGGCTGAACAGCATTTACAGCAGCTTTAAATATTTCTAGTGCTTTTTGCTCAGCATTCATACAAGTAATTTAATTTACATAAAACAAATTTTATGCCTACTTTAATAAACACATAATTAAAACAAAAAGCTACAACATTGGTTGTAGCTTTTTTTAAATTTAAAGAGTGAAATTACTTAACAGCTGCAATGCCTGGCAATTCATTGCCTTCAAAATATTCTAACATTGCACCACCACCTGTGCTCACATAACTTACTTTGTTGTTGAAACCAAACTTATTTACTGCACTTACACTATCGCCACCTCCTACTAAACTAAATGCACCATGTTCTGTACTTTCAGCAATGGCAACAGCTACAGCTTTTGTACCTGCTTGAAATTTTTCCATTTCAAAAACACCCATTGGTCCATTCCATAAAATAGTTTTAGATTTCTTAACAACTTCGCTAAAAATGCCTGCTGCTTTGGGTCCAATATCTAAACCCATCCAACCATCAGGGATTGCATCACTTGGGCAAACTCTTGTTGTAGCATCTGCAGCAAATTTATCAGCAATTACAGAATCTTCAGGCAAATGAATGCTTACATTTTTTGCTTTAGCTTTTTCTAAAATTTCTAATGCTGTAGACAATCTATCTTCCTCACACAATGAGTTACCAATTTTACCTCCTCTTGCCTTCATAAAAGTATATGCCATACCTCCACCAATTATAATGTCAGTTGCTTTTTCTAATAAATTCTCAATAATTAAAATTTTATCAGACACTTTTGCTCCACCAATAATTGCAGTAAAAGGCTTTTCAGCTTTATGCAATACTTTCTCAGCACTCTCAACTTCGGCTGCCATTAACAATCCAAAAAATCTTTTTTCTGCATTAAAAAATTTTGCAATTACAGCAGTACTTGCATGAGCTCTATGGGCTGTTCCAAAAGCATCGTTTACCCATACAGTTCCTAGCTTTGACAATTTTTCTGCAAAAGCTTCATCGCCTTTTTCTTCTTCTTTATAGAAACGCAAATTTTCTAATAACAATACTTCGCCAGGTTGTAAATTAGCAGACAATTGATTTGCGTCATCCCCAATACAATCTGTTGCAAACAATACTTTTTTGCCTTGCAGTAGTTCACTTAAATGTGTTACAATATGTTTCAAAGAATATTTATCTTCTGGACCTTCTTTTGGTCTGCCCAAATGACTCATTAAAATTACACTACCACCATCGTTTAAAATTTTTTCAATAGTTGGTATTGCTGCAGTCATCCTTGTATCGTCTGCAATTGCAAATGTTACCTTATCTAATGGCACATTAAAATCTACTCTAATTAATGCTTTTTCATTTGCAAAATTGTGTTCTAAAAAGTTGCTCATATATATGTATTTGTAAACAATTGAAAATTGTTTTTTTATCTAAAATAACAATAGAAATTACAATCAAATATAACTTAAAAAATGTAAAGCAAAACTGCAAGTATTACTTTATTAAATCGATTAACTGATTCACTAAATCTAAATTTCTTTCGGCTATGGTTTCTTTATTGTGAATTTTCATTTTATACATAACGCCACTAATTAATTTATATCCTTCCACTGCTTGTTCATCATTAAAAAAACAATTGTTCCAATCCACCAACTCAGTGCTATAAGCCATTCTAGCGGTATTGATATAGTTCATTTGAAAAGGTTGAGGATACCAACCATGGGTTAAATTTTCAATTTTATTTTCTACTAAATAGCTGAAATATATTTTAAGAAATTCTAAGTATTTAAACGTTCTACTTCTAATTTGTTCTATAGTTTCTAAATTAGATGGTTTAATTCTCCATTCATTTAACGATGCTTCAAATGGATTTAAAGACGTGGTATTTTGCACTCCAAACCAAATATCTACATTCTTTTTTCTAACCAAAACATCACCCTTTTTAATGATTTTTTTTACAACCAATTCAGTGGGCTTTTTCTCAATTACTTCAAATAGAAATGTTTCATATAAATGATTGCCATTTTCTGGCATCAAAATTATTTTAGACTGAG
The DNA here is from genome assembly GCA_018061385.1 of Chitinophagaceae bacterium. Taxonomy (GTDB): domain Bacteria; phylum Bacteroidota; class Bacteroidia; order Chitinophagales; family Chitinophagaceae; genus UBA1930. The sequence goes on from JAGOUF010000214.1 coordinate 4,708, forward strand.
TCTCATCCCATTTCCATTTTCCTGTATTGTAAAAATTAGCAGCAAAATGAGTATAGCTTCCGTTGGGTGCTATGTGCAAAGCCATATTCTCATAACCAGAACTATCGCTACTATTGTATGAAGGTTGAATGATATACCAATCTTTACTGAACACAAATTTTTTCTCGAAATTGCAAGCAATAAGAAACAAACAAAAAATAAAACTTATTTTTCTTAAAGATTGCATATTGCAATTGATTGGTTAATTAAAGTGTTATGCATAGTTAGAAATAATTCGTTTCACTTTTGTAAAACTCTTGGCATCTTTTTCCAACTTATAAATATGTCTATAATCCATTGCATTTGTTTCTGTTGGCGAACCATTAAT
>JAGOUF010000215.1 GCA_018061385.1 Chitinophagaceae bacterium
AAGCAGCAGTAATCATATTACGTGTGTAGCTTAATTTCATTCTATTGCCAATGCCATAAGGGCCGCCACTCCAGCCTGTATTAATCATCCAAACGGTTACGTTTTCTTCTTTCATTTTCTTACCCAACATTTCTGCATATTGGCCAGGATGTAAGGGTAGGAATGGAGCTCCAAAACATGCACTAAATGTACTTTTGGGTTCTGTAACGCCAGCTTCTGTACCTGCAACTTTTGCAGTATAACCACTTATAAATTGATACATTGCTTGACCCGGTGTTAACTTACTTATTGGGGGTAAAACTCCATAAGCATCGCAGGTTAAGAAGAAAATATTTTTTGGTAATCCACCAATGCTTGGTTCTTGTGCATTGCTAATAAAACTTAATGGATAACTAACTCTTGTATTTTCTGTAATTGATTTATTGCTAAAGTCAATTTTATTGGTACCAGGATAAAAACCAATATTTTCTACTAAAGCTCCTGGCTTAATAGCATTGAATATTTCGGGTTCTTTCTCTGCACTTAAATCAATTGTTTTTGCATAACAACCTCCTTCAAAATTAAACACACTGTTAGGGGTCCAACCATGTTCGTCATCTCCAATTAATTTTCTATTTGGATCGGCACTTAAAGTTGTTTTTCCTGTACCACTTAAGCCAAAGAAAATTGCCACATCTCCATCGTTACCCATATTGGCACTACAGTGCATGCTCAATACATTGCTATTGTGTGGTAAAATGTAATTTAGAATGGTAAAAATTCCTTTCTTTATTTCTCCTGTATAACCAGTTCCTCCAATTAAAATTGTTTTCTCTGTAAACGATACAATTGCAAAATTGTGCTGACGAGTTCCGTCAACTGTAGGATCTGCCTTAAAACCTGGTGCTTGTATAATTTGCCAATCTATCTTATAATTTTCTAACTCTTCATCTGTTGGGCGAAGAAACATATTGTAAGCAAATAAATTACTCCAAGGATTTTCGTTAATTACTCTAATGTTAATTCTATGCTCAGGGCTAGCACAAGCATATGCATCTCTTACCCAAATTTCATCTTGTTGACCTAAATAATTTAATACTTTTTTCTTTAGTTGTTGAAAGTATTTATCATCAATAGGAATATTAAAGTTGTTCCAATGAACTGTAGATTCTGTTAAATCGTCTTTTACTATAAACTTGTCTAAAGGACTGCGACCAGTAAATTCACCAGTTTGAACACAGAGAGCTCCTGTATCGTTCAAAACACCTTGGCCTTTTGATACTGCTTGTGCTGTTAGTTCTTCTGGAGAAAGTTGATAATGTACATTTGTTGCTTCGGAGATGCCCATGCTGAGTAATTTCTCCACGGGAATAGAAATTGTAGGTAATGACATAGTAAACAATCGTTTGTTAGTTTTGCAAAAATAAGGAGTTGTAACAATTCAAAACTTAGATTGTGTACTATTTACATATTTTTTTATTTATAAACATGTGTGCAAAAACTTGAGTGAATGATATACATAAAAAAACAGCTATCTTAAATAGGAATAGCTGTTTTTTAAGACTAGTCAATTTAAAACTATAAATAACTCAAATTTGTTTTTGGAGTTAGTGTTAGTAAGGTTTCGTACATTAATTGTATGGTTAATTCAATGTCTTTTTTATGCAACATTTCTACTGTTGTGTGCATATAACGCAAAGGAATTGAAATTAAAACACTTGGACATCCGTCGTTGGCATAAGCAAAACTATCGGTATCTGTTCCTGTACTTCTACTTACAGTACGCATTTGTAAAGGAATTTTTTTCTTCTCTGCCACATCTTCCACCAACTTTAATAACTTGTTGTGTACTGCTGGACCATAAGCAGGTGAAGGACCTTTGCCACAAGCCACATCTCCTTCAATAATTTTGTTAATCATTGGAGTTTGGGTATCGTGTGTTACATCTGTAATAATGGCAATATTTGGTTTAATTCTTCTAGCAATCATTTCTGCACCACGTAAACCAATTTCTTCTTGCACAGCATTTACAACGTATAAGCCAAAAGGCAATTTTTTGTTGTTTTCTTTTAATAGTCTGGCAACTTCAGCAATCATAAAACCACCAATTCTATTGTCCATTGCTCTGCCAATATAATAGCCATTTGCAAGCTCATCAAATCCATCTTGGTAGGTAACAACAGATCCAATATGAATACCCAATTCTTCTACTTCTTTTTTATTTCTTGCACCACAATCTAAAAACAAATTCTCCACTTTTGGTTGTTGTTCTTTTTCTCCACCACCCATTCTTGTATGTATTGCAGGCCAACCAAATACAGCTTTTACAGCACCTTTTTTTCCATGAATTAATACACGCTGCGATGGGGCAATTTGATGATCTACACCACCATTTCTTTTTAAATAAATTAATCCTTCGTTGTTTATATAATTTACGAACCAACTTATTTCATCGGCATGAGCTTCAATTACAACTTTAAATGGAGCATCTGGATTTATTACACCAACAGCCGTGCCATAGGGATCGTGAAAAGTAGTATCAACATACGGTTTAATGTATTCTAACCAAATTTTTTGCCCACCACTTTCAAATCCAACTGGCGATGGATTGTTTAAATAATTCTTTAAAAATTCAAATGATTGATTGGTAATAATTGATTTTTCTTTTGCTTTGGTAGCTTTTTTTGTTTTAGCCATAATAACTATCTTTTTAAATGAGTACAGCTGCAATTCCACAAATTGCTTTTACAATCATCAATCCATCTATAACAGATAAATAATAGATAATGCTTTTGCTTTTGCGTAAACTATAAGCTGTAATTAATAATAAAATATAAGGAATACTATTAATAATAATGGTGCTTGTATGTGGCGTATTGGTTTGTAATTTGAACAATAAAAATGAAAAAATTCCCATTAAAACCAATGGTATAATTACAAAAGAAATTGTTCTTTGAACACCCAATTGTACAGTGAAAGTTTTAATGTTTTCAATTTTATCGTTCTCATAATCTTTAATATCAAACATGATACAAAGTGTAGAAATAAACATGAAATTTTTTAACCACAACCAACCCGATGGTAATGCAAAAAAATCTTGAACACTACCAATTTGTAATTGATAAAAAATAATAGGATAAACCGATACAATGCCACTCCAAACAAAGCCAATAATAAAAGGTTTTAGCCAACCAATTCTTCTCAACTTTTTTATTTCGGGAAATGGCAATAAATTAAATGTATATGTTAATGCAACAATTGGAAACAGTAGCATTTGACCATACTTTATACTTGTTAGATTTAAGAATGAAGTATAATAACGATATACAAAAAGTACAATATCTAAAAGAAGAATAAGTAGGATAATGAGCTGAGAAATTTTAAGTAAAGATTGGTTGTTTTTATACCAACTTACTCTTTCATTATACTCTTGATTAGGGATTTCTTTTAAGTATAAAAAAGTATAATAATAAGTAGTACCTAAAAAAATAATGGTATAAAAATGAATACCATTTAACGCCAAACCATGTTGTACATTGGTTTCTATACTAAGAGCAACAGCACATAAGCCGGCAAAAAAATTGCCATAAAAAAAACTATTCCATATTTTTTTACTAGTTCTTACACTCATCTTAAAACAACTATTGGAGAACTTACAACTGTATCGCTAACATTTTTTGCTTTATCTCTTAATACAAACTTAAATATAAGTGTATCAGGTTGCCTTCTTGGAGGAGTTCCTGAAGTTGGTGGATTGGTGGCAGAAATTAAATGGTTTTGATAGGTTAAATCAACATAAATATCTCCATTAAGTGTTTTGTCAAATTCTGGTACACCAAATTTTAATGAATCTCTAGTTGTTGCTGTCGTTTGTTGGTTAATTCGTACTTTATAAATAATTAAACTATCCAAATCGGCTTCTTTATCACCAAAAGTAAAACGTATTTGTGCATTGCCATTTACAGGAATCACATCTGGATTAAACGATTTTAACGTTAACGAGGGCCTAGTATTAGCACTATCTTTGCTACAACTTACAAAAAATACAACACTTAAAAAACATATAGCTATTAGCACTTTACTCATATAAAATAAGTTATAACACAAATCTAATGGTTAATCTGTGAATTTTACAAAGTATGCAAGCCGAAACTGTAAACGAAATCTTTAATATTAACAACCTTGCCACATTTGATGCAACTTTAAGCAAGGTTTTTAGTTTTCAGTTAAACAATAATTTATTGTATGCACAATGGTGTAACAATATTCATCATCAGCAGAAAAACGATTTAACCGCAGCACAAATTCCTTTTTTACCCATTTCTTTTTTTAAATCTCATGCCGTACAAACTACTCCATTTAATGCAGATATTGTTTTTGAAAGTAGTGGTACAACCAACACCATCAATAGTAAACATTTGGTTAAACAAGTTGATATATATGAACAAAGTTTTAATAATTGCTTTACGAATATGTATGGAAGTGTAGATAAATATTGCATCATTGGCTTGTTACCATCATACCTTGAAAGAAACAGTTCATCACTTGTTTATATGGTGAACCATTGGATACAAAAAAGTAAGTTTAAAGAAAGTGGTTTTTATTTAAATGAGTTTGCTCAATTGGCTGATGTATTGCAATTGTTAGAGCAAAAAAAACAACCCACATTATTAATTGGAGTAACTTTTGGGTTGCTAGATTTTGTAGAACAATATTCTTTATACTTAAAACATACAATTGTAATGGAAACAGGTGGAATGAAGGGTAGAAGAAAAGAAATGACTAGACAAGAAGTACATAGTGTGTTGAAAAAAGGATTTTCAGTAGAAAACATTCACAGTGAATATGGGATGACGGAATTGCTTTCTCAAGCTTATTCAACAGGAAATGGAAGGTTTGTTTGTCCACCGTGGATGAAAGTTTTGGTTAGGGCAGAAGATGACCCACTTCAGGTTTCAACAACAGGAAAGGGCATTTTGAATATAATTGATTTAGCTAATGTATATAGTTGTAGTTTTATTGCTACCGATGATGTTGGAATTGTTTACGAAGATGGTAGTTTTGAGGTGCAAGGAAGAGTTGACAATTGCGA
>JAGOUF010000216.1 GCA_018061385.1 Chitinophagaceae bacterium
AAATTCTTCATAAATCTTCTCTATTTTCATGCATTAACAATTGCACATTCATTTTGTTTAACTTCTATTAAAAAATTAACCTAAAACTTATGCAAAAGTATTGTTTACTATTCTGCTCTATGTTTTTTTTGTTTGTAGCAGATTCACAACAAAAATCTACCTCAGCTTCAAAAAATAAACCTCCATTAAATCATACAGTGTACGATAGTTGGGAAAGTATTGGTGAAAAATTAATTAGCAATAATGGTGAATATGTAGCCTATACAATTAATGTACAAGAAGGTAACAATACATTGTATGTTCAAAAATCGTATGAAGAAAAAGTAGCTACAAAAATGGCTATTCCACGAGGGTACAATGCTAGTTTTTCTGCAGATGGAAATTATTTAGTTTGCAAAATAAAACCTACATATGAGCAAATTAGAGAAGCCAAAATTAAAAAGAAGAAGCCCGACGAAATGCCAAAAGATAGTATGGCAATTGTTACATTGGCAAATATGAGTATTCAAAAAATTGCTTGTGTAAAATCTTTTTTAATTTCAGAAGAAAACAATTGGTTGGCATGGTTGCATGAAAAAAATGAATTAGATAAAAAAGCTGATGCTGAAGAAGGCACTATGCTTTTTGTGAAAAATTTTAGCAACAATAAAATAGATAGTTTTAATAAAATAAGCAGCTATTTGTTTGATAAAAATGGAAATACTTTGGTATTGGATAGAAGAGGATCTAAAAAAGATAGCCTACTTAAAAATGCTGCGATATGGGTTAAATTAAATGAGTTTAAAGCCGATACTTTATTAAAAAACTATGCCGACACAAAAAGATTTGTCTTAGATGAAACTGGCAATCAATTGGCTTTTGTAGCAACTTTTGATACTACTAAAACCGAACAAAAGGACTATAATTTATATCAATACAATCAACAAAAAGAATGGTTTGTATTTAAGAATGAAGCAAATGGCTTACCCACAAATTGGCGTATTAACGAGAATGCTACTATCAGTTTTAGTAAATCTGGAAATAGATTGTTGTTTGGCACTTCTCCAAAAATTATTGCAAAAGACACCAGCTTACCAGAGTTTGAAAGAGTAAGTGTAGATGTTTGGCATTATAACGATGACGAATTACAAACGGTACAATTAAAAAACAATGATGCTAATTTAAAAAGAAGTTATACGGCTATTGTAGATGTGCAAAAAAATAAAATTGTTCAATTGGGTAATGAAGAATTTACAAGAGTGCAAATTCCGTTAGAAGGTGATGCTACTGTTGCATATTCTACAAGTAATATAGGCAAAAGAGTTGCTAGTCAATGGCAAGGATTTACTTATAACGATGTGTATGCAATTGATGTAAGCAATGGCAACAAAAAGCTAATTAAAACCAACTTAAAAGGCAATATTTATCCATCGTACACTGGAAAATATTTAGTAATGTATGATGAGGTAAAAAAGAAATATGAAGTGTACAATCATTCAACTGGTGTAGTTACACCTTTTGCAAAAGATATTCCTTATCCTTTATATGATGAAGACAATGACGTACCTGACGATGCAAATGCTTATGGTATTGTAAAATGGATGGAAGCAGATAAATATGTATTGATTTATGATAGATATGATGTTTGGAAAGTTGACCCAACGGGCAAAGAAAAATCAATTGCCATAACCAATGGTAGAAAAGAAAAAGTACAACACCGATATTTAAGTGTTGATGAAGATGAAAAATTTATAACACCATTTCAAAATGTATATTTTAGAATTTATGATGAAGTAACAAAAGCTAGTGGCGTACTTCTACATCAAGCATTTGTACCAATTAAACCACTTTTAAAAGGTGAAGAAAATGTAAAAAATGAAGAAAGAGATAGTTCAAAAACCTTTGCTGTAAATACAATTTTATTTATGCAGCCAGGAATATTTAGAGAAGCCAATCCAGTTGTTGCAAAAAATACAACTACTAAAACAACTTCAACAAAAACAGTTGCTGGCATTCAACCCAAATTGCTCAATAGTAATATTTTGAGCAACATCAATAGCTTTATTAAAGCAAAAAATTCGAGAACAAGTTTATTTGTGATGGAAGATTATGCTCATTCTCCAAACTTATATGTTGGTTATGGTTTAGATACTTCATTTAACCAAAATTTAAACGACTCGAAAATTTTCGATACAACAATTTCCTTACATGCCAATCAATTAACTAAAACAAATCCCCAACAAGAAAATTACAATTGGGGTACAGCAGAATTGTTTACTTGGAAAGCTTATACAGGTAAACAAACAGAGGGCATTATTTACAAACCTGAAAACTTTGACTCTACAAAAAAATATCCAATGATTGTTTACTTCTATGAAAGAAGCAACAACACTTTACACAATTATATTGCTCCAGCACCAACGCCTTCACGTTTAAATATCTCGTTTTTTGTGAGTAGGGGCTACATTGTTTTTGTACCAGATATTTGGTACAAAACTGGGAAGCCTGGACAAAGTGCATACGATTACATAGTAAGTGGTACAAGGGCTGTTGTAAAAAAAGGATATGTTGATAGTACGAAAATGGGTTTACAAGGACAAAGTTGGGGTGGTTATCAAATTGCACATTTAATTACAAGAACCAACTTATATGCTGCTGCTTGGGCTGGAGCTCCTGTTGCCAACATGACAAGTGCTTATGGAGGTATACGTTGGGGTAGTGGTTTAACCAGACAATTTCAATACGAGAAAACACAAAGCCGAATTGGTGCAACACTTTGGGAACGACCAGATTTGTACATAGAAAATTCTCCATTATTTCATTTACCTAAAGTAAAAACGCCATTGGTAATTATGCACAATGATAAAGACGATGCAGTGCCTTGGTATCAAGGAATTGAATTGTTTACGGGCTTACGTCGTCTTGGCAAAAAAGTTTGGATGCTAAATTACAACGATGATTTACACAACTTAATGGAGAGAAGAAATAGAAAAGATATTCAAATAAGAGAGCAACAATTTTTTGATTGGTTGTTAAAAGGAGAGAAGCCATCGCCTTGGTTAGAAAAAGGCGTACCTGCAATTATGAAAGGCAGAACTTTGGGTTTGTAATTTTTTAGTAACAGAGATTTTAGTATTGCCTGTGGTACTATTTAAAGAGTAACATTAGCTACTAATTTCTCTGTTCCTTTCAATAATTCTTCTAATTGTCCGCTTGGACTTGCATAACCAATGGTAATTTGGTCGGCAAGGTCAATCATTAATTTATTTCTTGTTGCTGCTGTTTGTTCAGTTACTCGTTTTATGGTTTTGTCAAATGGTGTGATAATTAAAAGTCTGCCTTGCTCAATTGGCTTTTCAAATTCAGGTTCTAATGTTGATTTTAGTCCTCTTGCCAATGCTAAAATGATAGGCTGTTTGCCTTTGAGTAAATAATGCAACACATCTTTTTCTATTTGGCTGTGAAAGCCACTGATAATACAATTGCCCTTTTCTCGTTGCTCAATTGCCCAATCATAGCATTTTAGCACGACAGCAGCAGGCACTTTGCGGCTGCACAAAAAAGCTATTTTCGGTAGCTTTAAGAGGTCAATATTTCCAAGGCTTTCTGTTATCATTCTTCGTAATAATAGGAGTAATCAATACCTTTCATAAACATTTCCCTGTCGTTTATTTTATTAGTGAGTGCTTTTACTATCAATTGTGCCAATACACTGCTATCAACTGTACTAATTATCATAGCGTTCATATAGTTTTCTTTGCTTATTTTGCTCCAATCCACGCATTTTTTTAGTCGTTTTTTGAGCAATAAATCCAACCATATTCTTGTACTTCTGCCATTGCCTTCCATAAATGGATGTGCCTTGTTCATGGCTGCATATTTAAATATAATTTCATCCAATGTCTTTTGTGGCATGGCATCTATTTGTTGTAATGTACTTTTTAAATATTGAGCATATACAAAGCGGTAACCTCCTTTTGATATACTTTTTTCTCTGATTTGCCCAGCAAATTCATACAAGCCACCAAAAAGATAGGCGTGTATTTGTTGTAAGCCTTTGCTAGTACCCACTTCAAATTCGTTTATCAAATTACCCTCGAACAGGGTATATGCTTTCTTCTTACTTTGCCCGTCAATGCTTGTATCGCTGTAAAGAAACCAATCCAGAAACTTCATTGCTCTATTGTTCGGAAAATGCTTTGCCAATTCTACAACACCATTACTATCTAAAGTATCGGTATTGTATTTTTTGCCATCTGAAGCAGTTAGTTTCAGTTGGGTAGTGGCTCTAACCAACTGATTATTTTCTTTCTTCAACTTGGCTTTGAGGTATTTCCAATAGTTACGAATCTTAGCGTAATCGTTTTCATCGTTCAGAACGCCTACAATATCCAATACCGAAAACCACCACTTGGATTGATCATCATCCCAAAGTGCTCTCACTTCACGGTCGTTAAAAAAACGGATTGATATTTTCATTTGTCTGAATTAAGATTTGTTGGATTGGTAGATTTTAGGGTTGTTTTTGATGAATTCCTTATTCTCAGGATGATTGACATTATACACTCTTTTGAATTCAAGGCTTTTTGCTCCGAAATTGATTAATAAGCCTATTGGTAAGTTATATGCCTGACAATAGTTCATAGCTTGAGCCAAGTGTACATCTTCCAATGCAATTAGTGCTTTTAACTCAATCATTATATTGTCTTCTACAAAGAAATCTACTCTTCTTGTGCCTATGTCTTCACTTTCATAAAATATGGTCATTTCCATTTCACGTTGAAAACCCAAACCTTGTTTTGTCATTTCAATAGCCAATGCCCGTTGATAAATAACTTCTTGAAAACCATTTCCAAGGGTGGAATGAACTTTCATAGCACAACCTATAATCTTTCGTGTTAAATCTTCGTATTTCATAATTACCAAATTAATATTGTCTGAATTAGGATTTGTTGGATTTCAGGATTAAAGGATGATAAAAAATCTTACCATCATCCAATCTTAAAAATCCTAATTCAGACTTCTTCTTCGCTTTCAAGTTCTTTGCCCATCCTGTATTTAATATCGTAATTGATGATAAAATCTAA
>JAGOUF010000217.1 GCA_018061385.1 Chitinophagaceae bacterium
AACAAGTACGTGATGCTATAAAAAATGCAGACTTTACTATTTTGGAATATACACATAGTGCAGGTTTAGAAAGCTACAGAAAAAAATTAGCTGGCTATTATAAAAGTGTTGGTATTGATGTTAACCACAATCAAATTATCATTACAACGGGTGGTAGCGAAGCAATTTTGTTTGGCTTTATGGCTTGTTTAGATCCTGGCGATGAAGTAATTATTCCTGAACCATTTTATGCCAATTACAATGGTTTTGCAATTGCTGCAGGTATCAATGTTGTTCCTGTTACATCTACAATTGACGATGGTTTTGCTTTGCCACCCATTGAAGCATTGGAACAAAAAATTACTGCTAAAACAAAAGCAATTGTTATTTGCAATCCCAACAATCCTACAGGTTATAATTATAGTGAGCAAGAAATGCAAGAGCTAAAAGCCATTGTTCTTAAACACAACTTATATCTTTTTGCAGATGAAGCGTATAGAGAATTTACCTATGAAGACAAGCAATGCAGTGCCATGCATTTAACTGGTGTTGATGAACATGTTGTTTTAATGGATACAATTAGTAAACGTTACAGTGCTTGTGGTGCAAGAATTGGTGCTTTTGTCACTAAAAATCAGCAGTTGTTAGATGCAACTATGAAGTTTGCACAAATGCGTTTGTGTAGCCCCTATTTAGAGCAATTGGCAGGTGAAGCTGCTATAGATTTGCCTCCAGATTATTTTAATTTTACCAAAGCCGAATATCAGGCAAGAAGAGATTTAATTGTTGCAAGATTGAATGCGATGGATGGTGTTTTTTGTCCCAACCCTGGTGGAGCTTTTTATGCAATGGCAAAATTACCCATTGATGATAGTGATGTATTTTGTCAATGGTTATTAGAAAATTTTGAACTAAATAATCAAACAGTTATGTTGGCACCTGCAACTGGTTTTTATGGCACTAAAGGTTTAGGTAAACAAGAAGTAAGATTGGCGTACGTACTAAACTTAGATGCTATTAATAAAGCCATGGATTGTTTAGATGCTGCCCTAAAAGTTTATCCTGGTAGAACTATATAATATAGATTTTATATTAAAATGAAAAGTTTGGTAGCAATACCAAACTTTTTTTATTGGCTTAAAGAATATTGACTAAAATCATATTCTGTAAAATTGTTTAAACCGAAATTTGCCACAATGGATCTTATTTGGAAAAATATAATACGCCGCCCATCTTAATCTCTACAAGTTCGTTTACACTTATTACAAATCGTATTTATTCATTTTTTCCAAACACAAGTTTTACATGAAAACAATTATTGAGCCGTTTAAAATAAAATCGGTTGAGCCTATCTATTTTAATACAAAAGAAGAAAGAACTAACATTATATCTAATGCACATTATAATCCATTTTTAATAGAATCGAAAAATGTACTGATTGATTTATTAACTGATAGTGGCACAAGTGCCATGAGTAGTGAACAATGGGCTGGTATTATGAGAGGTGATGAAAGCTATGCTGGCAGCCCAAGTTATTACAGATTTAGAGATGCAGTACAAAACATAACACAGTTTGAACATGTAATTCCAACACACCAAGGAAGAGCTTCTGAGAAAATTTTATTTAGCATATTGGGTGGCAAAGGGAAATATTTTTTAAGCAATACTTTGTTTGATACCACAAGAGCAAATATTGAATACAGCGGAGCAGAAGGAATTGATTTATTGTGTGCAGAAGGAAAATTGCCTACTGTACCTGCACCTTTTAAAGGCAATATGGATATAGTTGGTTTAGAAAAATGTATTGTAGAAAAAGGAGCAGAAAATATTCCACTTTGTATAATTACTATAACCAATAATTCTGGAGGTGGACAACCAGTAAGTATGCAAAATATTAAAGAGGTGAAATTAATTTGTACTAAATATAACATCCCACTTTTTATAGATGCTTGCCGATTTGCAGAAAATGCTTGGTTCATTAAAACAAGAGAAAAAGGTTATGCCGAAGTAGCGGTTATAGAAATTGCTAGAGAAATGTTTAGCTATGCTGATGGTTGTACTATGAGTGCAAAGAAAGATGCATTTGCAAATATTGGAGGATTCTTAGCCATGAACAATTCTACCTTAGCACAAGATTGCAGAAATTTATTGGTTATTACAGAAGGTTTTGCAACTTATGGTGGCTTAGCTGGCAGAGATTTAGAAGCCATTGCCATTGGTTTAGAAGAAGTGTTAGACGAACATTATTTGGCTTACAGAATAAGAAGTATTGAATATTTAACCAATAAATTAATTGATAAAGGTGTACCAGTTATGCAACCTGCTGGTGGCCATGCTGTGTATATTGACGCAAAGCAGTTTGCACCTCACATTCCCATAGATCAATATCCTGGACAAGCATTGGTTGCTGCATTATATATTGAAGGTGGAATTAGAAGTGTTGAAATTGGTTCGTTGATGTTTGGCAAATACAACGAAGCTCATGAGCTAATTCCTGCCCAAATGGAATTGGTAAGAATGGCCATTCCTAGAAGAGTATATACACAAAGCCATATTGATTATGTTGCAGAAGTTGTAATTGAAGTCTTTGAAAAAAGAAACGAATTAAAAGGTGTAAAAATTATTGAAGAAGCCAATTTGTTAAGACATTTTACTGCTAAATTGGCTCCTGTAGAATAAAGAGTAAAGATAAAGAGGGCTTCAAAATTGAAACCCTCTTTATCTTTTAAATAAATTTCTCTAACTCCGTAAAAGTCAATGATTGTAAATGTTTGCCAGAAATATCATCTTCTTTAAAAGCAATTTTTTTGTTTGTATTTGTATACCCTTTTCGTTCGTACCAAGCAATTAATTCTGTTCTTACATCAATTACAGTCATGTAAATTCTTTGTATATTTTTTGCTTTTGCAAACTCCTCTGCAGCTTGTAACAATTGTTTTCCAATGCCTTCATTTTGTATTAAAGGATGTACGCTAAACATGCCTAAATAAATCCCTTCTTTTGTAATTTGTAAATTAACACAACCTACCAATTCTGCATTGTTGTTGGTGTACTTTAAAAACAAACTATTCACTTGCGTCAACACAGTTTGCAACTGCTGTAAATTTGTTCTTTGATTGCCTGCAATTAAATGAGCTTCAGTAGTCCATCCTTTTGCAGATTGTTCTCCACGATAGGCCTCATTCAGCAATTGTACAATAGTACTTGAATCTTCAACTGTAGCCAATTGAATACTTGAATTTGTAAACATCATAGTTATAATCAATTACATGTTTACATCATCTGCAGTTGGTCCATACATTCCAGGTAAAGGGATATTTAAAAGTCTTAAGTAAACTGTTAATTGACCACGATGATGATACAAATGATTTAAACACCAAGTTCTAACTACAGCAGCTTTAGGCATAGTAAAGTAAATAATTTCGCCACTTCTCATTGTCCAAGGTTTGGCAAATTCTTCATCATTTGTATTTGATAATATTTGAGTTGCTTTTTGCACCAAATCATCGTGTAAAGCCAGCAATTCTTCAGTTGAGTTTACTTGTTTTCTTTCACCAGCATCTTTTGCAAAATCCAATTCATCTTGCAACAAACACTCCTTCCACCAACCACCAATTTCTGTAACATGTTGAGCCAAATGAATCAAACTCATTGATTTTTCGTGAGGTTTGAAATCGGCTTTATCAAAAGGAATTACTGCCAATAGTTTTCTTGTATTGGCTGCTTCATGAGTCATTTCGGCTAAAAAATTTTGAGCTAGAGTCATATTGAATCAATTTTATTTTGAGTTATAAATGTACAATTCGGCAATCATTTTTCTCTAAATATTATAGGAATGTAAAAAAAATGTCCTGCATTTTTTGCAGGACATTTTTTTGTATCGATTCAACTAAATTAGTAACGCAATACTTTAAACTCTGTTCTTCTATTCTTCTTACGACCTTCTGGATTGTCTTTTCCATTGATTGTATTTGGAGCAACAGGTTTACTTTCACCATACCCTTTTGCTTCTATTCTTTCAGGAGCGATTCCTTTAGAAATTAAATATTTTTTAACTGACTCAGCACGAGCTTGAGAAAGTTTTAAGTTATAATCATCAGAACCTTGGCTATCTGTATGTCCACCAACTTCAACTACCATTGTTGAATATTTATTCATCATAGCAATAATTTGATTGTCTATTGCTTCGTAAGATTCTTTTAATAAAGTAGCTTTATTAAATTCAAAATAAATATTATCCATTACAACGATAGTATCTACAGGTGGTATGTAAACTGGTGTGTCTTTAATTTTATTTAAACACAATACATTTAATGATTGGTTGATAATGGCATCATCAGATATTGCATTTGTAGAAATTTGGTTGGCTGTATAGCCAGATAAACTTCCTGAAGTTGTATAATCTTCAAAATCTGTAGCTGTAAAGGCATAAGATCCTTTGCTATCTGTAGTTTTATTGAATACTGTTGCTTTGTTGTTGTTTACAACTGCAACACTTACACCAGATAATGGCTGCTTAGTTTCACAATCTACAACTACTCCAGAAATTTGTTTTAATGGACGAATTTTACTTAATGAATACATTTCTAAACAACATTCACTACCTCTATCAGAGCTAAATAAAACATCGCCTAAAATATTTTTTGAATTGCCATTGCTGATAAAATAAATATCGTCTTTTACAGAATTTAATGGATAACCTAAATTTTCTGGGTTTGACCAATTGCCAATATTTCCTTTGCTTTGAAATAAATCGTAACCACCCATTCCTACATTGCCATTACTTGCAAATACTAAACTTGCAGTGGGTACATGATAATAAGGAGCTTGCTCATCATACATGGTATTTATGGGTGCTCCTAAGTTTTTTGAAGTACCAGAAAGTGGCATTCCTGCAGCATCTAAATCAACACTCCAAATATCAAAACCACCTAAGCCATCTTTTCTATCACTGGAGTACAACAATTGTTTTCCGTTAGGCATAATGAATGGTTGTTGTGTACTTGCTCCATCTGCATTAATTGAATTATCCAACAATGCAGGTTCACTCCAACTATCACCAGTTTTCTTACTTGTATAAA
>JAGOUF010000218.1 GCA_018061385.1 Chitinophagaceae bacterium
AATTAGCATCGAAAGCAAAAAATAATTAAAAAATTGCTGTATAAACTTTGTACAGTCACTTATAAATAAAATCCTCGATAAGTTACAAAGTATCGAGGATTTTTTATTCTAGTTCTACATCATATTGGAGAACTAATCTATATTCTGATTTTTTCTTACTGCTTTTACGAAAAATAAAATAAGAATACATACTAAAATATACGCTATAATATTATAGAAAGTATGGTGATCTAAGCTAAATGGTTTAACCCATTTTTTTTGATTTGCAATTAATAGAACAACAATTCTTAGCATATTTGAAAGTAAAATAATAGAACAACCCAATGCCAACCACTTTGCTTTAAATAGTTTTGTTCCAGTATTGGCAACAACAAACGCAATCCAAAAACTTAGAACTCCATAGCCTAAACAACTATATACTAACTGAACTCCATGACCATCTTTTATTCTTATTACAAACTCCGAAACAATATTTGTTTCAAAGCCTATAATATTCATAATGGCTTTTGTGCCATATAAAATTGTATAACGTAGCCATCTTACATAATTCAAGTGTTCATCTAACCATCCAACATAATATTTACCTCCTTTACTGGTTATTCCAATAAAAAAAGTTGTACCATAATCTAAGATGAAGTACAAAAGCAATAGTTTTATTGCATAAGTTAAAAAAGCTTTATTGTTATTGATTGATGACTTGAGCATTTGTTTAGAAAGTTGAAACAAATTTAGTTTTATCTACTTAAGCATTTGCTTTTTTTATAAGTATGCTAACAAGATTGGCTATCTTAATGTAAAAAAGGTTGTTGAGTGTATGAATAGAAGAAATTTTTTAAACATTGGTTCCACTTTTTTAGCAAATATTACTTTTGTTGGCTTTAAGCCAACAAATAGAAACTTTATTAAGCAATGAAAATATAAATGGCCAAAAAAATGGATTGGGCTTTTTTATTGTAAAAGATTTAGCCAAAGCAATTGATTTAAGCATAAATATTTCATCAATTAAAGGTGAGAAACCACCATTACATTAAGTACATAACTCATCAACATAATTGTAACAAGTATCCATAAAAAAACCTCCTTATTCAAAATAAGAAGGTTGTATAAGTTGCAATGAAAACGGTTTAATCTAAAATTTCAATATCTTTTGGATACTTACTTTTATTAAATACAAAAACATTGTCCGCAATATTGTTTGTTGTATTTAAGTTGGTAAAACTAAACTCTAAAATATTATTGCTTTTGTCTAATATTTTGGCTTTACTAATAATGCTTTTTGCTTTATCAATATAAACTGTAACTTTTTGAAAATTCTTTCTTGTGTCAATTGGTTTTAATTCAATCTCTTGAAAATTGCCTTTAGATGAAATCAATTTGTAGTAAAACTCTTTATCGTAACTACCACTTAATATTTTTTGAGGTGTAAGACTTTTACTTGCATCTTCAGCAGGAGCAACAGTTACCGTTTTGCTTCCATCGTAACTATAAGTATTTGCACCATCGCAAATAATTTCTGTTTTGCCTTGCTTCAACACATATTTATTTCCTTTCATGGAAATAGTACCATTTTTTACACCATTTGCTTTGCCTTTGCTTGTAAAAGATTTTATGGTAAAATTTCCGCTCAACGATTTGAAAGATTTTACTTTTTGTCCAACGGCATCCAATACTTTTTTTGCATTGGGATCGTTTTGTGCAAAAACTGTATTACTAATAATTAAGAATGATACAAACGATAAAATAAACTTCATTTTTTCTTTTTAAGGTCGCAAATATACTATTTGCAGATTTAAGACAATTTGAGTATCCATTTGTTTAAAACAGTAATCGGTAAATACTCAGTTTAATAAGTTAATTGAATACTTTATATGAATAATTGTGCCAAAAAAATCCCTCAATTGTTTTTTGAGGGATTTTAACAGGGTTAAGAATTATTTTGTTTCGGCCATATCTGGAATTACTTCACTTTTATATGCACCAGCATCTAATTTTTCTTTGGTTTCACTAAATGCTTTTAAAGTTTGGTCAATATCTTCAAAAGTGTGTGCAGCACTTGGGATTAAACGATAAATAATATGCCCTTTTGGTATCACTGGATAAACCACAATACTTGCAAAAACGCCATAATTTTCTCTCAAATCCATTACCATTTGTGTAGCTTCTTCAACACCACCTTTCATGTAAACAGGAGTTACAGGAGTGTCTGTTGCACCAATATCAAACCCACGTTCTTTTAATCCAGCTTGTAAACGTAAAGCGTTTGCCCAAAGTTTTTCTTTCAACTCTGGCATTGTACGCAACATGTCTAAACGTTTCAAATTACCCATTACAATTGGCATGGGTAAACTTTTTGCAAAAATTTGAGAACGAATATTGTAACGTATATAATCAATAATAATTTTTGGACCAGCTAAAAACGCACCAATGCTTGCCATACTTTTTGCAAAAGTGCTAAAGTATAAATCAATTCCATCTTGGCAACCTTGTAGTTCACCAGCACCAGCACCTGTAGTGCCTAAAGTTCCAAAACCATGAGCATCATCAACCAACAACCTAAAATCAAACTTACTTTTAAAATCAACAATTTCTTTTAATTTTCCTTGATCTCCAGCCATACCAAAAACACCTTCAGTAATTACTAGAATACCCCCAGTCTTTTGTTTTTCAATTAGTGCTGTTGCACGTTCCATTTGTTTTTCAAAATCTTCTAAATCATTGTGTTTAAAAACATATCTATGACCAGTATGTAAACGCAAACCATCAATAATACAAGCATGGCTTTCTGCATCATACACAATTACATCATGTCTTCCACAAATTGCATCAATGGTACTCATAATGCCTTGGTAGCCAAAGTTCAATAAAATAGCATCTTCTTTATGTTCAAATGCAGCCAATTCGGCTTCTAATCTTTCATGTTGTACACTATTTCCACTCATCATTCTTGCACCCATTGGGTAAGCCAATCCCCATTCTGCCGAAGCTTCTGCATCAACCTTTCTAATTTCTGGGTGGTTTGCTAAACCCAAGTAATTGTTCAAACTCCATACAATAACATCCTTACCTCTAAATTTCATGGTGCTATTAATAGGTCCTTCCAATTTCGGAAACGAAAAATATCCATGAGCTCTTTCTCTGTATTGGCCTAATGGGCCATAGTTTTTTACCAACCTTTCAAAAATGTCTGCCATTTCAATATATTTTTTAAGTTTAAAGCTTAAAAGTTGTTGTGTTGAGTAGAAGTAAATTTATGTAACCAGCTATATACCACTCTTCAACTTTACTGGCGTCGCACCTTTTAAGGTTTTGTACGCTTTTCAACTTTTCTCACCCTATTTAAGGCTGCAAAAATAACAATTTGATAGCGAACAGCCAATGCTAATCTTTAACTGTGGAAAATGTACATTTGCCGACTAATAATTTTAAGAATGAAGAAAATACTTTTTGCTTGTTTTTTATTAAGCAGTTTTGTTGCCATTGCTCAAAAGAAAGGTACTACAACAACCGTTACAACTGCACAAAAACCTAAATTGGTAATTGGCATTGTGGTAGATCAAATGCGTTGGGATTATTTATACAGATTCAGCAATATTTTTAAAGCCAATGGAGGTTTTAAACGATTAATGAACGAAGGATTTAGTTGCGATAATACTTTTATTCCCTATACTCCAACAGTTACAGCTGCGGGTCATACATGTGTTTATACAGGGAGTGTTCCTGGAATTCATGGCATTACAGGCAATGCTTGGTACGATAAAGATTTAGGCAGAAGTGTATATTGTAGTGAAGATAAAACTGTACAAGGTGTTGGAGGAAAAGATGAAGTTATAGGACAAATGAGCCCTAGAAATATGTTAACCACAAGCATTACTGATGAATTGAGAATTTCATCGAACTTTAAAAGCAAAGTAATTGGTGTTGCTTTAAAAGATAGAGGTTCTATTTTGCCTGCAGGCCATAGTGCAAATGCTGCTTATTGGTACGATGGAAAAAGTGGCAATTTTATTACGAGTACTTATTATATGAATGCTTTACCAACTTGGGTAAATAATTTTAATGATAGAAAATTAGTAGATAGCTTTTATAAATTAAATTGGAATATTCTTTTGCCTAAACAGCAATATGAATTATTGGCAACCGATGATAAAAAAGAGTATGAAGGCACCCCATTTGGAAAAGATCAAGTGGGCTTTCCGTATGATTTAAACAAGTTTGTAGGAAAAGATTATAGTAAAATTTCTACCACACCTTATGGCAATTCTTTAACTACCGAAATGGCAAAAGCTGCAATGGTTGCAGAACAATTGGGCAAAGGAAATGCTACCGATTTTATAGCCATCAGTTATTCTAGTCCAGATTATATTGGTCATTCTTTTGGTCCTAATAGTTGGGAGATTGTAGACAACTATGCAAGGTTGGATATGGAATTGGGAAGTTTATTAGATTTTTTAGATAAACAAGTTGGTAAAGGGCAGTACACTGTTTTTTTAACAGCCGATCATGCAGTTGCTCATGTAGCAGGATTTATGAAAGAAAACAAATTACCTGGTGGAACTGTAGATGAAGAAGGAGGGATGAAAGTAGTAAATAAAAAGCTAAAAGAATTATTTGGAGTTGATTCTTTAATATTAAGTACATACAATTATCAATTAACATTGAATCAGTTAGCTATAAAAAATAATAACTTAGATCGTAAAAAAATTACTTCTTGGATTATTGAGTATTATGCTAAATTAGATGGTATTGCTAGAGTTTTTGAACTAGAAGAATTAATGGCAACCCCATTAAATAGCACCATAAAAGACCGAATTGCCAATGGTTATTTCCCAAAAAGAAGTGGCGATATTCAGTTAGTTTATTTACCTGGTTATATGGATGGTAAATATACTGGCACAACCCACGGCTTATGGAACCCTTATGATAGCCATATTCCTTTATTGTGGTATGGTTGGGGCGTTAAAAAAGGCAATTCTCATAGAGAAGTGTACATGACAGATATTGCAGCAACTGTAGCAGCATTGCTAAAAATACAAATGCCTAGTGGCTGTATAGGTAAAGT
>JAGOUF010000219.1 GCA_018061385.1 Chitinophagaceae bacterium
TGTTGTAGATAGTATGACAGGGCAAGATGCTGTAAACACAGCAAAAGCCTTTAATGATAGACTAGATTTTAGTGGTGTTGTATTAACCAAATTAGATGGTGATACAAGAGGTGGTGCTGCATTAACCATTAAATACACGGTAAATAAGCCTATTAAGTTTATGAGTAGTGGCGAAAAGATGGACACATTGGATGTGTTTTATCCCGATCGTATGGCTCAAAGAATTTTAGGAATGGGGGATATTGCTTCTTTAGTAGAAAAAGCACAACTACAATACGATGAAGAAGCTGCAAAAAAACTAGAAAAGAAAATTAGAAAAAATCAATTTGATTTTCAAGATTTCTTAGACCAGTTACAGCAAATTAAAAAAATGGGTAACCTAAAAGATTTAATGGGCATGATACCGGGTGTTGGCAAAGCCATTAAAGATGTTGATGTAGACAATGATAGTTTTAAAGGTATTGAAGCCATTATTAAAAGTATGACTCCCGAAGAAAGGGCTAACCCAGATTTAATTGATGTAAAGCGTAAAACTCGTATTGCTAAAGGCTGTGGTAAGGATATGAACGATGTAAATGCCTTTATGAAACAGTTTGAGCAAATGAAAAAAATGATGAGCATGATGAATAAAATGCCCATGGGTGGTTTTCCTGGAATGAAGGGAATGAAATAAGATTTAAGCAAAATACTGCAAATAAAAAAGGTCTGTGAATGTTGATTTTTATCAAAACATTTACAGACCTTTTAGTTTTATTTAACCTCAGAATTTATACGTTCTGCTACTTTGTGTTCTTTGTGCCTTTGTGGTTTAACTTCTACCGCAGAGATAGAGAGACGCAAAGTTTTTCTCCTTGTGCTATTTTGTGTTCTTTGTGCCTTTGTGGTTTAACTTTTACAACAGAGACAGAGAGACGCAAAGTTTTTATCGTTGTGTTTCTTTTGTGTTCTTTGTGCCTTTGTGGTTTATATTTTACCGCAGAGACAGAGAGACGCAAAGTTTTCTTATGCCTTTGTGGTTAATAATTATTCTCTAATTAGTTTAACCACTTTGCTTTCGTTGGCTAAAATAACTTTTACTACATAGCTTCCTTTTGCATAGTTGCTTACATTAATTTGTTGTGTGTTAGTACCAGCATTTAAAACAATTGTTTTGCGGTGTACAATTTGTCCAAACATATTGCTAACTACTATTTCTCCTGTTTGATTTTGCTCAGTAGTAATACTTAGTGTTGCAGTATTTTTTACAATTGTAGGATATACAGTTACGTCAACCCCTTTTGAGTTTGCTTTTAAAGCTACTATATTACTATAAGTAAACTTGCCATCTTTATCAATCATTTTTAAGCGATAATAATGTATTGAAGCAGTTTTATTTATTTCGTGTGTAGCAGTATATGATTTTGTAGTTGTAGCATTACCACTAGCTGCAAGTTCTGTAACTTTTGTAAAATTATTGCCGTTGTTGCTATACTCTACCTCAAAATGGCTGGTATTAATTTCTTGACTTGTTTGCCAATTTAAGTTAACAAATCCATTTTGTAGTTTACCATTAAAATTGGTGAGTGTAACTGGTAGGGTACTTTCACTAGTATATAATTCAGCTACTTCCGTTGGAGATAATGTTCTATTATAAATTTTCAAATCATCAATATCTGCTTGAAGTGATGCAGAAGAAAATAATTGACCAAGATAAAAAGTTGTGCTATTTGCTGTGCTCCAGCCAGTTTTAGTATCTGTTTTTACCAACACCCCATTAATATAAATTGATACAATTGATCCTACCGAATTAAATGTAACTACATAATGCTTCCAAGTGTTTAATGGTGTAGTAACAGTATGTGTTACATCATTTGCCCATCCATAATTATTTATAGTTGTGGGTTGTATAGAAAATCCATAACACTGATTAGCAACAGAATTTCCATAATTAAAAACAAAATTATCTGAAGAAATTGAAGACATTTTAACCCAAATACTTACACTTCTACTATTATTTCCAATTGGCAATGATGGTAAAGATGCCGATGTTCCATTATTATTAAACCTCATAGCTCTACTAGCAATACTAAATCTATCTGGTACAAAACTAATTGCAATACTGTTTGCAAATGATACAGAGTTTGTGGTATTGGCATAGGAGTTATTAAAATCAAATTGATATATTGGTGCTGAAACGCTGATTGAAACTGAATATAAATTTTGCACTTCAGTTGCTGTTAAAGCAGTATTAAAAATTTTCAAATCATCAATTGCTCCATTAAAAAAGCCTGCAATGCCTTCTTCTGATAATCCCAATCTAAAAATATTACTGTTATTTACCGTATTTAATGTTAAAGTTTGTGTGCTTATTAATGCACCATCCCTATAAATTCTAGAGGTGGTACCATCGTAGGTAAATACTAAATACATCCAAGTATTTAAAACTGTAGAAGATGTCGTAGAATGATTGGCACCACTACCAAAATGAATGATATTAGTTGCATTCAAATAAGCACCATTACCAGTAGTACCAGTGCCATAATTATGTAAAAAATTAAATCCAGCACTATTCAGCGTATTTAATTTAACCCACATAGCAACAGACCTTGAAGCACTACCATAAGGTAAGCTAGGTAGTGTTGCTGTAGAGCCAGAATTATTAATATTAACAGCACTATTGGCATTGCCAAATCTATCAGCAACGTAGCTAATACTTGGGTTGTTAGCAAAAGAAAAAACATTGGTGGTGTCGCTTAAAACATTATTAAATTTGAAACTATACTGAGGTATTGAACCAGGATTATATGAATTTGCTACTTCTGTTGCTGTTAAAGCAGTATTATAAATTTGTAAATCATCTAAAGCACCATTAAATTGAAGCTCATTGCCAACACCTATACCAATTTTAAAAAAGGATGATCCACTATTAACGGTATTCCAACTATATGGAGCCGATCCTAACAATACGCCATTTTTATATATCCTACTTGTTGTACCATCATAAGTAAAAGCCATAAAATACCAAACTCCAACTGTATTGGTTGTAGCAACTGAATGATTATTGTTATAGCCAAGATGAAAGGCAAGACTACTATTTATAGCACCACCATTTGATTGGGAAGTTGAAGGTGCTCCGTATGAATACAAAAAATTGTAGCCAGAAGCATTAAAACTATTTAATTTAACCCAAACACAAACCGTTCTTGCACCATTACCATAAATTAAGTTAGGAATAGTTGCTATAGAGCCAGTATTGTTTATATTAATGGCACCATTCGAAGTTCCAAATCTATCAGTTGTAAAACTTGTACCAGCATTACTGGCAAAACTAACATTACCTGCCTCATTGGTATAGGAATTATTAAATTTAAACTCCTGTATTGGTGTTTGTGCATTTGCCAAACTTAAACAACCAAATACCAAACAAATGGCTAAAGCAATAGCATTTTTTTTAATGTGTAACATTATACTCATATTATATATTTTTAAGCAAAGTAGTATTGCCAAAATATTTTATAGGAAATATTTTGTGAAATGCACGTTTGAGTTTGTTAGCGGTTTCTACAAATAAAAAAAGGTCTGTAAATGTTGATTTTCATCAAAACATTTTGAAGAAAGTTTAGCTACCATACCACACTTTTTTCGATGTCACAAATCGTACATTGTAAATACATTATCCATTGTACAGTATGTAAAAAGTGATAAAGATTATTTAATGTTGACCAATGGTTTAACTGCCTCAATTTCTCCAGAAAAAGTAGATTCGTTTATAGAATTAATGCGATAAATTTCAACTTTATCCAAATTCATAACAATTACTTAGCTTTTGTACTTGGTTAAATAAAATAATCCTACTATTTTCGCCACCCAATTAATCGTAATTGGATTAAACAATATTTGTTAACGCCCTTAAATTTCTATTTAACATGGCAGTAAAGATGAGATTACAAAGACACGGCAGTAAAAAACGTCCTTTCTACTTCATTGTAGTGGCCGATGCTCGTGCACCAAGAGATGGTAAGTTTATTCAAAAAATTGGAACTTACAATCCATTAACTGTTCCTGCAACTATTCAGTTAGATCGCCAAAAAGCTTTAGACTGGTTGCACAAAGGTGCTCAACCCACCGATACAGTTAGAAGAATCCTCTCTTTCAAGGGAGTGTTGTTTTTAAAGCACTTATTACGTGGTGTAAAACTTGGTTTATTTGATGATGCAACAGCAATGACCAAATTCCAAGCATGGCACGAAGAACATGAAGCAAACGTAAAACGTCGTACCGATAGTCATCGTACACAACAACGCCAACGTAGAGCTTATGTACCACCTGTTCGTAAAGTAGAAGAAGCTCCAAAAGCAGCTCCTGCTGAAGATACTACTGAAGCTTAATTAAGTATTTTTATCTTTATAAAAATCCCTACTCATTTGTTATGAGTAGGGATTTTTTAGTTTGGTAGAAGTAAAGGACCAATAATTTTAAACCATAGTAAAACTCCTGTAATACATCCTAGTAGTTGGGCAAATATGAATACACTTCTTTGTGCTTTAGGAATAAAAATAAATATTACTGTATAACATATAAAAATAGCTATAAGTCCTAACGGCAAAAGAATTAGTAAGGGAGAAACTTCTATTGTATCTGCTATATTAATTTCATTTATTATTAGCAAATCCTCTTTCTTCATAATTAATACAAACAAGTAAATCAAAAGAAGAAATAATTCCCTCAACCAAAATAATGATAGAAATATAGCAACCCAATTTTTAAATGATAAATCAATTGGTACAAATTTTTGTTTGTTTTTCTTTAATAAATAAACAAATCCTAGCGTACCCAAGAGTATAAAAATTGTTGGTGCAACACTCCATATTAATACTTGTTCAACTTTCTGTTGGGTTACAGATTCTGTTTGTTTATTTTTTTGAATGAAATCAACATTCATTCCATTTTTATAAATGAAGTTGTTTAGACTTTTTATATTAGAGAGAAAATACTAACAAAAGAAAAAGACACCCAGTTGATATTGAAATTTGTTTTTGCACAACAAAACTTAATATTCTGGGAGTCTTACACGAAGAT
>JAGOUF010000220.1 GCA_018061385.1 Chitinophagaceae bacterium
ACATTTTATTGTTGATTCTTTAAACAATACAATAAAGACTTTTAAAAAGCAATACGACCGATTAACTAGAGTAGCTGAAGGTGTGGGTATTTACAGAGTTAAGCAAGGTAAAAATGAAATGTTTATTAATGAGCAGGAGGAGGTGATTGTTGAAATTGAAAGCCATCCATTTAGAAATGAAATTACGTTTAATACTGATTTTATAATTGTAAGACAAGGAAGCAGAGAACGATACTATGATTTAACTGGAAAAGAGTTTAGAGAATAATGAAGAACCCATTTAAAAAAGATACTAAAAGTTTATGAAAAAATTAATCATCTGCTTGGCAGCATGCTTTACATTATGCAATTCTGTACAAGCCCAAACAGTTGTTCCTTTTTTACAAAAAAATGGAAAATATATTTTGGTAGATGCTACTACCATGAAGCCAATAGCCAATACAAAAGAATTTGATGAAGCAGATGAATTAGAGGGTGGCTTTTGGCAATTGTGCTCTAATGGTAAATGTGCTTTATATAATAAGTTTGGCAAAGAATTAATGAAACCTAAAGAAATCTTTTTCAAGACAAAACTTCAAGGGAATTTATTTATTACTTCTATGAGTAGTAATCCAAACACACTTGCAGGCTATTATGGTTTAGTAGATACAACTGGAGTAGAATTAATACCACTCAAGTATCGATATTTATGGGATTTGTCAGATGGATTAATACGCTTTGCAACAGAATCTGGCAAAATTGGATTTCTCAATCAAAAAGGTAAAATAGTCATTCAAGAAACAAAAGATAATATTAATTTTTTTTCAGATGGGCTTGCTATGGTTGAAAATAAAGAAACTTATTATATAGATAACAAGGGAAAAACCATATTAAAACCTTTATTGAAAGATGTAGAGCGGTATTGGCATTTTTTTGAGGGATTGGCAAATTTTAAAACTAAATCCACACAACTGATGGGCTTTATAAATAAAGCAGGGAAAGTGGTTGTGCAGCCCAATTTTCAGTATGTTTCTGATTTTAATAATGGATTAGCGGCTGCAAAATTGAACAACAAATATGGCTTTATAGATAAAAAAGGTAATTTTATTGTTGCCAACGAGTATGATGATGCTAAGGATTTTGAAAATGGATTAAGTGTTGTAAATAAAGGAAATCAATATGGTGCAATTGATGCAAAAGGTGCGGTAGTTGTACCACTAAAATATAAAGACTTGTATGAGTTTAAAGACGGGTTACTCATTTTTGATAATGATGATACCTATGATTTTTACAATACAAAAGGAGAAAGCCTTTTTTCAATAACTATTGGTGATGATGATAATGTTGGCAGTGTTAACAATGGTTATGGTATAATTAGTTTGGCAAAAGAAACGATTTTTATTAATGCAACAGGTAAGCAAATTAAAATAGCTAACCCTCCCAATGATGGGGTTCTTTACAAAACACCCAATTATATTCAAGTAAAATACCCTGATGGAAGTGAGATTAAAAACTATTTTATTGCTACAAATGGTAAGGAGTTTAAGCAATAGTAACTATTTTCTTTCCATACACAATTCTACCAACACTCCATTTGTTCCTTTAGGATGCAAAAAGCAAACCAACTTATTATCAGCACCCAATTTGGGAGTTTCATTTAATAAAGTGAAACCCTCATTTTTTAAACGTTCCATTTCTGCATAAATATCCTCAACATCAAAAGCAATATGGTGAATGCCTTCTCCTTTTTTCTCTATAAATTTTGCAATTACTCCATTGGGATCTATGCTTTCAAGCAGTTCAATTTTAGTTTCGCCTTGTTTCAAAAAAGCAGTATTTACTTTTTCGGTTTCAACAACTTCTTGTTTATAGCAGTTGGTATTTAATAAGCTTTCAAAAAGTGGTATGCTTGTTGCAAAATCTTTCACAGCAATACCTATATGCTCAACTTTTATCATAATGCGTTGTTATAATGGTTAATGTCTCTTTCGATATATGGAAAATTGGAATTATAAGCCCTTTGAAGCCCAATTTATAGTATCGAAAACAGTATTTTCGCAATCAAATTAATCACAATTAATTGAATAATATATGTTGAAGTTACCTATTTACATGGATAATAATGCTACTACTCCAATGGATCCAAGAGTATTAGAAGCCATGTTGCCTTATTTTACGCAACATTTTGGAAATGCTGCTAGTCGTAATCATCCATTTGGTTGGGAAGCTGAAGAAGCTGTAGATTATGCTCGTGAGCAAGTGGCTAAATTAATTGGAGCCGATGCCAAAGAAATTATTTTTACAAGTGGAGCTACTGAAGGCGATAATTTAGGAATTAAAGGTGTGTTTGAAATGTATGCTTCTAAAGGCAATCATATTATTACAGCTACTACCGAACATAAAGCTGTTTTAGATACTTGTAAGCACATTGAAAAGTTGGGTGGAGAAGTAACTTATTTAGAAGTTAAAGAAAATGGATTAATCGATTTGGCCGAATTAGAAGCTGCAATTAAACCCAACACTATTTTAATTTCTATTATGTACGCCAATAACGAAATTGGGGTTGTACAACCGATAAAAGAAATTACTGCACTTGCCAAAAAAAATGGTATATTATTTTTTACCGATGCTACTCAAGCTGTTGGTAAAATACCTGTAGATGTAATAAAAGATGGTATAGATTTAATGACTTTTACTGGTCATAAAATGTATGGGCCAAAAGGAATTGGAGCTTTGTATGTTCGTCGTAAGAACCCTCGTGTAAAAGTTACTGCCCAAATGGATGGTGGTGGCCATGAAAGAGGTATGAGAAGTGGAACATTAAATGTTCCTGGAATTGTAGGTTTTGGAAAAGCATGTGAATTGTGTCGTTTAGAAATGGAAGAAGATGCAAAGCGTATTTCTGTTTTAAGAGATAAATTAGAAACAGAATTAATGAAGTTAGAAGAAGCTTACATTAATGGTACACCCGAATCTCGTTTACCACATGTAACCAATATTTCTTTCAAACATGTAGAAGGTGAAGGTTTATTAATGGGCTTCAATAAAAATATTGCATTAAGTTCTGGCTCTGCTTGTACAAGTGCATCTTTAGAACCTAGTTATGTTTTAAAAGCTTTGGGTTTAGGAGATGATTTAGCACATAGCAGTTTGCGTTTTGGGTTAAGTCGTTTTACAACAGAAGAAGAAGTAGATTATACAATTAAAGCCATCAGCGAAACTGTTTTGAAATTGAGAGATATGAGTCCGTTGTGGGAAATGTATAAAGAAGGAATAGATTTAACAACTATAGAGTGGGCACACCACTAAGTAATAATGTTGAATGTTTAATTTTAAATGATGGAGCCAGGAAAGAAGAATATAGTTTTAGACAAAGCATTTGAACTGGCACTGAAAATTATAACATTAACAATAGAATTAAGTAAAAGAAACAGAATATTGGCTGACCAACTTTTAAGAAGTGGCACATCGGTAGGGGCAAATTTAAATGAAGCACAAGCTGCTTTAACTAAAAAGGAGTTTATTGCTAAAGTTTCAATTGCTGCAAAAGAAATAAGAGAAACAAAATATTGGTTAATGCTTTTAACAGAGTCTAATTTGATTGTTCGTGATAATGATTTAGAAATTTTAACTGATGAAATAATCAGATTAACTACAAAAATCATTAAAACATCACAAGAGAATTAAATTCGTAAAATAATTGCAGCAATCAACATTCAACATTAAAAATTAAAAATTATTCAATCATGGCATATTCAGAAAAAGTTATCGATCATTATAGCAATCCTAAAAATGTAGGTACATTAGATAAGGCAAGTAAAAGTGTTGGTACAGGATTGGTTGGTGCTCCAGAATGTGGAGATGTAATGAGACTTCAAATTGAAGTTGATGATGCAACTGGCATTATTAAAGATGCAAAATTTAAAACCTTTGGTTGTGGTTCAGCTATTGCGTCATCTAGCTTAGCAACAGAATGGTTAAAAGGAAAAACTGTAGATCAAGCAATTGCAATAGACAATATGGATATTGTTGAAGAATTGAATTTACCTCCGGTAAAAATTCACTGCTCTGTATTGGCTGAAGATGCAATTAAAGCAGCTATCAACGATTATAGAACCAAAAATGGTTTAGAGCAATTGGTGTTTGAAGAAAAAGGAGTTCATTAGTAAAGTCAAAAGTAAAATTTCTAAAATAAAAATTTTGAGTTTTTACTTTTTAATTTTGATTTGATATGGTAGCAACAGAAAACAGTATTTATGTTTCGGATAAAGCAAAAACCAAAGTTATTAAACTGATGGAAGAAGCTGGTGTAAGCAATGATGCCAACTATTTTTTAAGAGTAGGTGTTGTTGGTGGTGGTTGCAGTGGTTTAAGTTATAAGCTTGATTTTGACAATGAAGTAAAACCAATGGATCAGGTGTTTGAAGACAATGGCTTGAAAATAGTAACTGATTTAAAAAGTTTTTTATACTTGGTAAATACAGAACTTAATTTTAGTGATGGCTTAAATGGAAAAGGATTTTATTTTGATAATCCTAATGCAAGTAGAAGCTGCGGTTGTGGCGAAAGCTTTGCAGTTTAAAATATATTATAACTTAGTTTATTGCATTAAAAAACCCTCACTATTGAGGGTTTTTTAATGCAATATTGTAGTTCACAATTTGTGATTTTTTAATCATAATTTTTATTAGATCCTGCAGCAACCCATTGTGCATTGGCAATCCCTTTTTTTGTTTGGTTATCATCATAAACTACAAAAGACAATACTGGCATGAGCTTTACAAAAGGCAGTGGTAGAATAATGGTGTCTTATGGCAGACAAAGAGAAGGTTTGTTATGCGTTGGCGGTGTATGTAGATTGGTTCCAGCAGCTACTGGTTTAACCATCAATACAACGTTTAATTTTTAAACAAAAAAAAGTTTTTTATAGTTCATTCAATAAATCAACAACACCTTCTTTTTTAAGAATTAAATATCCCAACCGATCGTTGCTAATGCCATCTTTTAAATGATAACTAAAAATTAGTTGGTCGTCTAAAACCTCTGTTTCAAAATATTTGAATTGAATATTTT
>JAGOUF010000221.1 GCA_018061385.1 Chitinophagaceae bacterium
GTAGAACAATTGTTCCTGACGCAAGTGATACTACATCAAAAAAAATACAAAATGTTGTATTGGTAATTTGCGAATCTTTTTCGGCTTACAAAAGTTCTATGTATGGCAATCCATTAAATACCACACCATTTTTTGCAGATATGTGCAAGGAAGGTATATTTTTTAATAGGGCATTTTCACCTGCTTATGGCACTGCAAGAGGCGTTTGGGCAACCATTACAGGTGTGCCAGATGTACAGCAAGGCAAAACTTCTAGTCGAAATCCTGCTGCTGTAAACCAACATACAATCATCAATGATTTTAAAGGGAAAGAAAAGTTGTATTTTTTAGGTGGAAGCAGTAGTTGGGCAAATATTAGAGGCTTGTTAACCAACAATATTGAAGGATTAAGATTGTATGAACAAGGGAGTTATAAAGCTAAAGAAATTGATGTTTGGGGAATTAGTGATAAAAATTTATTTCTTGAAGCCAACGATGCAATGGCAAAAGAAACAAAACCATTTTTTGCTGTAATTCAAACTGCAGATAACCATCGGCCATACACAATTCCTAAAGAAGATGAAGGAGCCTTTGTAAAGAAAAAAATACCAAAAGATAGTTTAAAGAAATATGGCTTTGAAAGCGAAGATGAATACAATGCTTTTAGGTACACCGATTTTTGTTTTCAACAATTTATGGAAGCTGCCAAAAAAGAAAAATATTTTGACAATACGTTGTTTGTTTTTATTGGCGATCATGGTATAAGAGGCGATGCAGGTACAATGCTGCCCAATGTATTTACAAGCCAAGGATTAACCAATATGCATGTACCATTGTTGTTTTATGCACCCAAAATATTGGCTCCAAAAACGTATAGTATTCCTGCTTCTCAGGTAGATGTTTTGCCAAGTATTGCACACCTTACCAATATTGGTTATACAAATACAACTTTAGGTAGAAATCTCTTTTCGTCAACAGCCATCAACAATAGCCATACATTTATTTTTGATGAAATGGCCAAACTTGTGGGTGTTTTAAATGAGGATTATTTTTATAATTATCAATTAAAAAATACAAAAGTTGAAAACTTTTTAAGCACTAAAAATAATAAGGTTATACAAAATGATAGTGCTAAAAAAGCCATGCGATTTATAACCGATGCTTTTTACGAAACTTCAAAATATTTATTGTTAACCAACAAAAAGAAACAATAACAGCGTATGTTAATGAAATGGCAAATGCCAAAAACCTTGCAATGGGTAATTAAATTATTTTTAATTTTTTTGTTGGTATTTACTTTGTTTAGAATTTCTACTTACATTGCTTTTAAACCTGCAGATGTTGAGTTGCGTCAGGTACTTAGTTCATTTTTATTGGGCATTCGATTCGATATTCGTTGGATTAGTATTTTGTTAATGCCAATTGTACTGCTAAGTTTTATACCTAAATTTTCTCCATACAGTTCAATCATTGCAAGAAGAGTTTGGGTGGTATATTTAGCAACTGCTACATTTTTATTGATGTTCTTTTTTGGTGCCGATTATGGTCACTTTGCTTATGTAAGCACAAGATTAAACGCAAGTGCATTGAACTTTGCAGAAGATGCAAAAATTTCGTTTGAAATGTTGTGGCAATCTTATCCATTGTTTTGGATGATATTGGCATTGTTGGTATTGGCTTACTTCTTCTATCAATTGTACAAAAAAACGCATCAACATGTTGAGTTTAAAAATAGCCAAAGCGATATAATTTATAAAAGACGATGGTATTTTTTTGTATTGCTTTCAATGGTTTTGGGTATTTATGGTAGCTTTTCATTTAAGCCGTTAAAATGGAAAGATGCGTTTGTGTTTAAAGACAATTTTAAAAGTTATTTAGCATTAAATCCACTTCAAAATTTCTTTACTACATTAAGATTTCGTACGCCAGATGTAGATAATCAATCAATAAAAACAGCCTATAAAGAGGTAGCTAATTTTTTGCAATTAGAACCTCAAGTACAAGCCAATCATTCGTTTGAAAGAACATTGTATCCAAGTAGTAGAGCATTGGAAAGTAAGCCCAATATTGTATTGGTTATTTGCGAAAGCTTTAGCATGTACAAAAGTAGTATGAGTGGCAATGTGTTAAATTCAACACCTTATTTCAATCAACTTACTAAAGAAGGTATTTTTTTTGATCGATGTTTTACACCACATTTTGCTACAGCTCGTGGTGTGTTTGCTACACTTACTGGCATTCCAGATGTGCAATTGTCGAAGTTTAGTAGTAGAAACGAAGAGAGCATTAATCAGCATACAATTATCAATAGTTTTGATGAATACAATAAATTTTATTTTATTGGCGGTAGTAGCGAATTTAACAATTACAGAGGTTTGTTGAACAATATAAAAGGTGTGAAGCTATATGAAGAAGGTAGTTATACATCACCCAAAGTAAATGTTTGGGGCATTAGCGATAAAGATTTATTTAAAGAAAGCAATACCATTCTAAAGCAGCAACAAAAGCCATTTTTTGCTATCATTCAAACCGCCGATAATCATCGTCCTTATACAATTCCAGAAAGCGATAAAGATTTTATAAAAAAAGATATTCCAAAAGATACGTTAGAAAAATATGGATTTTTATCAGTTGCCGAATACAATGCTTTTGCCTACATGGATTATTGTATACAACATTTCATAGAAGCTGCTAAAAAAGAAAAATATTTTGAAAATACCATATTTGTTTTTGTTGGCGATCATGGCGTTGAAGGCAATGCTTCTGCAATGTATCCAGATGTTTGGACCAAAAATCGTTTAAGTGATGAGCATGTGCCTTTGTTGTTGTATGCACCATCTTTATTGCAACCTAAGTTGCACAATGAAGTAGTTTCTCAAATAGATGTTTTGCCCACTATTGCAGGCTTGGTGCATTTGCCTTATTTAAATACAACATTAGGTAGAGATGTGTTAAACCCTAAGAAAAAAGGAAATGGTGCATTTGTAATTCATCATGATGAAGGAAAAATTGGTTGGGTTAGCGATTCGTTTTACTTTATTAAAAACATTCGTTTTGAACAAGAACAATTGTTGCCATTAACTGGAAATAAAATTACCTGGAATGCAAACGAAGAAGCAGCATTGAAGAAAAAATATTCTGCTTTTACAACTTCATTTTACGAAGCTGCAAAATGGATGTTGTTGAACAACAAACCCAAATAATTTGCTTTCAATTATTTTAACAGTTTTAATTTTCATCAAAAAAATCAATTCTTTATATTAGCATAATAAACCAACTGTTATGCGATATTTATTTCTATTGTTTATTTGTACAAACTTGCATGCACAAAACAACAACAATGATGTTGAATTAAGCAAAAAATTAATTGATACTACAATTGTAACAAGTACTGGAGAGCAAATGAGAATAACTCAAAAAAGCAATCAATTGCCCGAAGTGAGTATTTCTAAAAAAAACAATATGCCCAATGCTTTGAGTGGAAAAATTTACACTCAAACATATAGTATAAGTAATCAGAGTGGCTTTGATTTATACAACGCACAACTAGACAATATGTGTGTATTAAAACCAGATAGCAGCAATCTTGCTAGCTTAAAAGCAAATACTATAACTACGCAACCAGCAAAAGCTGGTACAGGGTTTATCATTGAATATCCAAAATCGCAGTTTAAATTAATTCCCAAGTTGAATAAATCTGAAGAAAAATTATTAAAATTGTTGAACAACAAGCAATAATTATTTCATTTTTTTGGCTACAATAATCATTCTAGGCGATTGTTTGATATCGTATTTATTTAACTGATAATCGCCAAATACTTGTTGAATTTGCATGTGTTGATACGATAACATTTCTGTAAAATCGCCTAAGCTAAATTTGGCAACTTTCTCAGTATATAAATGTTTCAGGGTTTTATTGTTGGTGTCAATTACTTGAATTTGTTTAAAAAAATGATCTTCATTGTGCCATTTGGTAATGTGAAATTCTGCATCACCAATTGTTTTAATCTGGCTTTTTACTGTATGTGCTTCAGCATATCTTACATTCAAATAATCAATTACAAAAATACCATTGGGCTTTAAACTTTGTGTAATTGTTCTAATGGCATTGTCATGCTCACGTTTGGTTTTAAAATAACCAAAACTGGTAAAAAAGTTAAAAGCATATTCAAAATAATTGATCCAAAATGGCAAACGCATATCGTGTTGATAGAAATGCAACAGTTCGTGTTCACTAGTTTTAGCTTCATCAATAGATGGAAACGATAAATCAATTCCTGTAACATCAAATCCCATTTCTGCCAAAGCAATACTATGTCTTCCTTTACCACAAGCAACATCCAACATTTTTGCAGCAGCAGTTGGTTGCAAATAATGTATCAATCTTTTTATAAACTCAACTGCCTCAGTATCATCTCTATGTTGATAGAGTTTATGATAATAAGGCGATGAAAACCAATCTTTATACCAAGAATTTGAAGCCATAATCTAAATATTAAAACGAAGATAGGCTGCAAATCAAGTGAAAAATAGCCAAATGCTTTAAACTTGTAAACATCTATAATTGTATGGTTGTTTTTGGTATGTTTGTCATCCGAAAAAACTGTTTTCTATGGCATTAATTAAAAGCATTTCTGGAATAAGAGGCACTATTGGTGGTAAACCTAGTGAAACGCTTAGCCCTTTAGACATTGTTCGTTTTACCGCTGCTTATGGCACTTGGTTGCTAAATCAGTCTAATGGAAATAAAAAAGTTGTAATTGGACGAGATGGAAGAATTAGTGGTGCAATGGTACAAGGTATTGTAGTAAATACCTTAATTGCATTGGGTATAGATGTTATTGACGTAGGCTTAAGTACAACGCCAACAGTAGAAATGGCAGTTGTTTTTCATGAAGCTGCAGGTGGTATTATTTTAACTGCAAGCCACAATCCCAAAGAATGGAATGCGATGAAATTGCTAAATGAAAAAGGTGAATTTATTAGCGGCAACGACGGAGCTGCATTGTTAGAAATTGCAGCAAAAGACGACTACTCATTTGCGTCAGTATATAAATTGGGTACTTGG
>JAGOUF010000222.1 GCA_018061385.1 Chitinophagaceae bacterium
ATATTAAGGTTAGTCAATAATCAATAGATTAATAGACGATAGTAAAAGCCCACTTCAAAAGGAGTGGGTTTTTGCTTTTTTGAAAAGGTTACAACTGTCTTGTCCAAATTTAAGTGACGAATAATCGTCAACTTATTTCAGGACAAGACAATTACTAAACCCATTGAGAAATTTCAGAAAATGAAATAAAATAAATCAAGCAAACAAGTTTTATTGAATCATTAATTTTTCGGTTTTTAAATCACCATTGGTTGTAATAATTTGAACGGTGTAAAGCCCTTTAGCAAATTGTTTAGTATTAATTATTAACTTTTCGCTTGATACTTTGAACTGTTTAACTGTTCTTCCTAAGTAATCAATGATTAATAATTGTTTAGCATTGGCACATTCAATGGTTACAATACTTGTGGCTGGATTAGGATATATTGTAAGTTCAGCATTCAACCCTTTTAGTTCAATTTTTTTTACTACACTATAACTTACTTTTCCATCCTTATCTATTGCTTCCAATCTATAATACAAATACTTTGTGCCCAATTCCAAATTTCCAATTTCATCAATAAACGAATAACTATTTTCTATTTTATTTTTCGCATTAACATTACCAATATTTATAAAATCTTTTCCATTAACACTGCGTTGAATATTAAAATGAGAAACATTTATTTCATTGGCCGTTGTCCAAATATTTTCAATTTTTTTGTCATTTTTAACCTTTAATTCATAACTCAGAATTTGTAGAGGAACTGTTTGAGAAACAGTACCTTTCATTTGTACATTTTTAAGCATTGCATATCTTCCTGTACTGCTACTGCCACATGCATAATACAAACGAATAGTTAATGTTTCACCAACACCAATATTTACACCGTCTCCTGCATTTAGAGCTAGAGAATAAGAAGCAGTTGGTCCACCAGTTTGATTACTTAATAAAACAGGTGTGAGAAAACCACCGTTTGCTGTACCAGCAAGCGTTAATCCTGTTCTATCAATTCCTCCAGTAACATCAGAAGAGTCATTTACAAAATTTGATCTTGAGTATACAGCTGCTAACTTTATTCCAGAAGATGTATTGTAAAATGCTGTTGTTAAAATAATTGAATCTATTCTTGCCATATATCCAGTTGATGGGGTAACAGTAAATTGTTCATAGAATGTTCTATTTAAAATAGATCCAGGGCCACCACTTCCTGTACCCCAAGAACCATCACCATTTGTTGAAGCACCAAATGCTTGTCCAAATTGAGTAGAGTATGCAGGAATATTGGTTAGTTGTGTGCCATTACTTGAATACAATTTATTGAAAGTTGGTATTGTAGCTGTTAACCCCATTGCTCTTACAGTAGCATTGTCGTTGTTATCAGTTGTTAAATCCCATTGTTGTAGTACACTAAAATTAAGTAATGGGGTGCTTTGGGTAACTCCACTTACTGTTATACTATCGGTGATAGTAGATGCTGAACAAGTAGTTGTAAGTAAAATATTACCAGTATAAGTATTGGCTGTTGCAGCATTTAATCTTACATAAACTATCGTATTTGCAACACTTCCAGCAACTTGTGTTAAAACAATTGGATTCACACTCCAATTCGTATTATCTAAACTTATCTCAAAATTTGTAGGTGCAGTAATGGTTACATTGTTTAAAAGATTAACCGCATTTACTACAAATGTTTGCGATGCACTTGGTGCAGTTGAGCCCTGCAAAAAGTTAATTAAATTTCTTGTGTTTGTAGTTGTTGTTGGTACAGATGATACCTCAATTGTATCTGTATAAGTAGTTGAATAACTAGTTTTTGATGCTTTTACAAAATAAAAATAAGAGGTACAACTTGGTGGCACACCATCTACACCTACAAAATTTATGGCTGTATCATTTAAAGCAGTTGATGAACTTAATAATTGATAAGATGTTTTGTTATCAATACTTCTATACAAATCATACGTTACACCAGTTACAGCCCAGCTAATGTTCCAGGTAAAATTAGTATTGCTACCACTTTTTACCCCTTTAAAATTAGATATGGCAAGTTCTGGATTGGCATAACTACAAAAATCTGTTCTCACACTGCAAGGGTTCCAGCCATTAAACATATTTGGAATGTTGTAACCAACAGTATCGGCATTTGTGAATTGTTGGCTCCAACTAACACGGTTGCTAACATTTGCCAATGTTCCATTAATGTTTTTAGTTTTAAATTCAGCATAGGTAATTACTGATGTGTTGGTTGTAGCATCCCAAATTGCCCAGCCCGCAGGATTAATACTATGACTCATTGCAGTATTAAAGAAAACAACTTTGGTGTTAGAAGTTACACTACTATTACTATTACCCCAAGGGCGACCTAAAACATATAATGTGCCACCCGTATTGGCAGGCATTACACAATCTCGAAACAGATAGCCATACGTTTGCCCTGGTGGTGTATTGGCAGCGGTTATATAAGAATTTCCAATTCCTGTTCTTGTTTTTGCATAAATAACGCAACTATCGTAAATAGCAACTGCATTGCCATAAATAAAATCCACAATGCCATCTATATAACATTTGTAAAAATAATTACGAGCACCATTTGTGCCTTTGGTTAGCAGTGTATCTTGCATTCCAATAAACCTACAATTTTTAAAAGCAACTCTATCTGCATTCACAAAAACTGCCAATGCTTGCGAGGCTGACCCTATTGCATAAGCACTATCAAAATTGTAAGTATTGATAAAAGAAACATTTAAAGCAACAAAATCAGTTGCATTTATAACTATTGTTGCACTATTTTGACCACTTGTGCCACCACCTGGTAATGGCCTTGAAGCATAATCATTGAAGTAAATAATTACATCGGCAACACTTTCTCCAATTAGTTGAATATTGGGTTTGGTACTTGGAACAATAACTTTTTCGTTATACTTGCCATTTTTAATATATATAACCCAAGGCGTTGCACTGCTACTTGGTGAAGCATCGATTGCTGCTTGAAGCGTAGTAAAATCTCCACTACCATCCCTTGCTACTGTTTTATTATATTGTGCATCTGCACTAAAGCATAAAAAGTAAATAATGGCAAGCAGAAAAAATTTTTTCATAACAAACTATGTTTTAGCATTGAAGGTAAAAGAAATTTGCTCTTGTACAAAGTAGAATTCCATCATTCCACGCCGACTGAAGCTAAATTTATAAATAAAAGCTATCAGCCTTTGTTATATGAGTTTATTGAAGTTTTCCTGAATACTATTTAAATCTAAGTTTCAATAGTAATTGATTTCGACAAGTTTTAAATGCTGCTTTAGCAGTGCTCAACCTAATAACCATTCTATTGTTTAAAGACATATTATGCTGAAAACAAGGCAAGTTTGAACTACTTTATAATTAACTTTAGCAGTATGAAAAAGTGGTTGTATTATTTTCTGTTAATTATAGTTCAAGCATGTTCGGTTAATAAAGCAATCATTCAAATAAACAATCCTTCACAAACATTTACAGGAACTTCGTTTTATGATACTGTTGCTAAACTCAATTGGCAAGAAAGAGAATCGATGGCTGTTGATGCAATTTTAAAAGGGAATATGCCCAAATTTCTATTTCATTTTGTGCCAGTATATTCTAATTATACAGATTCTTTAGGCAAAAAATATGAGGCAATATTTTACGTTTCATCAGATTATCTAAGCATTGGAACAAATACAAATTGGGCTCGTATTCCTTTAACACCAATGGCTGCACAAAAAATTGCTGATAGTTTTCACTGCTTTTTACCCACCATTAAAATGGTTGATTTAATTTATGAACAAGCAAAAGTAAAATTAGCACCTCAACCAATGTTGAACAATAGAGATAGCAGCAATACAATGTTTCAACATCATGTAATCATAGAAGAACAACGGAAAAAAGAGAAAGGATTAATTGCAGGAATTAAAAAAGATGTTGTGTTAAGCAACAAAATATTCAATTATCCAAAGCAAAATAAAGTGGCTATTTATGGTTGGCATCAAATAAATGGGAAGCCAATTCAACCAGAATATTCAGGACATGTGAATTGGTATGTAGACTATAGTCATGGCATTAGATTAATAGCTAGAAGCATAATCATAAACCATAAAAAAATGGATTATATAGAGGTATTGCAACATCCAGTTTTTAAACATTTACTCAGCAACGAAAACAGCTTAACCTTTTACAAATACAATTACTAGCAACACTAAAATCCTCCCCTACCCATTCTAGAATTAATGGTTGTAATTCCTACCAACTCATCGTGTCTTCCACTTAAAGAACGAAAGTAAACAAACACGGTATAGTCGTTTTCTGTTTCCCAAAAATTGCCATCGGTTAAACCAACATCGGGTTTTGCTTTTTTATCTTTACTATCTTTTGACAAGTAAGTATAAGAATAATAGCCTTGCTTTAAAAACATAGTTGTTTCAAATACTCCATCGGCATCATTGTATTCTAGCTTGTTGGTTTCATTCATTCCATTGGTAAATGCACCAATTAGATATACATCTTTTCCAACAAATTCTTGTGCATTATTGGGCAAAAAACCAAAGTGTACATTGGCATAATCACCTTGCCAAAATGGATTGATATTTTCTGTACTATTTATTGTATACCAACCATTCATATCTCTAAAATAAGTGTATCTCAATTGGCTTCTTGCAGCATCTGGTTTTACAAAAACTTCATTCGGTTGTTTCGTTTTATCAATTTTATCAATTCGTTCACTCTCATAACGAAAACTTCTTAAATCAACCCAACGATATTCTTTTCCTGCAGGAAATAAACAATCTTGTTCTCCATTGTATTCAAGAATGTTTCCTCTAATAAATGCTGGCATTATATTTCTAACCACATTGTCGTAACGGTTGTTTTGCATTACAACCAATTTTACTTGTTGTTGAGGATTGATGGGATTTAGTTGTGTTGCATTAACACTAATTTGTACACGTTGGTGTGTTCTAAATTTAGAATTATCAAATGGCTGTAATACTTGTGCAGCAATATTTGCTTTACTTTCTACAACATACATTTTTTTTGTAAAAGCCAATT
>JAGOUF010000223.1 GCA_018061385.1 Chitinophagaceae bacterium
GGTTAGATGTGTTTTCAACACAAGCCGATAAAGCAATATTGCAAGCTTTAATGGATTGTGGTTGTAATATTTCTGTTCAGCCAGAAATAATAGAAGTTGGTTTGCCAGCTTCAGGAATTGCCGGTTTAAAAGCCTTTCAGTTCAATGCAACAGATTGCCCAGATCTGTTTCCACCATTGGTTGCATTGGCAGCTTATTGCAATGGAACAACAGTAATAGAAGGGGTTAGCAGATTGGCTCACAAAGAAAGTAACCGAGGCTTAACCTTACAAGAAGAATTTGCAAAAATGGGTATTGAAATAATTTTGCAAGATGATTTAATGTTGGTTAAAGGAGGTACAGGCGTTAATGCTGCAATTGTACACTCACGTCACGACCATAGAATTGCAATGGCATCTGCTGTTGCAGCTTTACAAGCCAATGGGAATGTTGAAATTGAAGAAGCAGAATCTATCAATAAATCATACCCTAATTTTTACGATCATTTGCAAAAGCTAGGAGCAACAGTTCAATATTCATAATTGCAAAAGTGTTTGTTTGGTGGAATAAATAATTATCTTCCACTTTCAATCTCAGCTTATGAAAAAAGTGTTTTTGCTCCTATTAATTTCTGTGCAAGTTTGTGCACAAGATTTAAGTTATTACTTACCCAAGCATGTTGCTTACAACAGTTCAATTCCAACTCCAAAATCAATTATTGGTCATGAGGTTGGCGAATGGCATGTAACGCATGATAAGTTGGTGTATTTCATGAAAGCAGTTGCAGCAGCATCCAATAGAATGCAATTGCAAATAATGGGTAAAACCTATGAAGGTAGAGAGCAAGTTGCCCTAATTATTTCTTCTCCTGCAAATCTTGCAAAATTAGAAACCATTCGTTTAGAGCATTTGCAATTAAGTAATTCTCAGCAATCTGCTACTCAAAATATTGCCAATATGCCCGTTGTAGTTTGGATGGGTTATAGCATACATGGCAATGAAAGTAGTGGTTCCAATGCGTCTCTTTTAGCTGCTTATTATTTGGCAGCAGCTGAAGGCGAAGAAGTTGATAAATTATTAGCTAATACTGTAATTATTATTGATCCCAGTTTCAATCCTGATGGATTGAATCGTTTTGCAACTTGGGCAAATATGCACAAAAGCCAAACTCAAGTTAGCGATCCCAATTCAAGAGAGTTTAATGAAGTTTGGCCCGGTGGAAGGTTCAACCATTATTGGTTTGATTTGAATAGAGATTGGTTGCCTGCACAGCATGTAGAAAGTAGAAATAGATTGCAATTGTTTCATCAATGGAAACCCAATATTTTAACTGATCATCATGAAATGGGAAGTAACTCCACTTTCTTTTTTCAACCTGGAGTTCCGTCAAGAGTAAATCCAAATACACCAGATAAAAATCAACAACTTACTGCAGCTATTGGTAACTATCATGCAAAATTCTTAGATAGTATTGGTTCTTTTTATTTTACCAAAGAAGGGTACGATGATTTTTATTATGGAAAAGGTTCAACTTATCCAGATATTAATGGTGGTGTTGGAATTTTGTTTGAACAAGCTAGTAGTCGTGGTCATGCTCAAGATACAGAAAACGGATTACTCACTTTTCCATTCACCATTCGAAATCAATTTACCACTACACTTTCAACTTTAGCAGCAGCAAATGGGTTAAGAAAAGAAATGCTTACCTATCAAAGAAATTTTTATAAAGATGTAGCTAAAGAAGCTGATGCATACAATATTAAAGGTTTTGTTTTTGGTAATAAAAACGATAAAGCCAAAACCAATATTTTAGTGGAAATGCTTTTGCGTCATCAAATCGAAATTTTCAACTTAAAACAAGATGTAACTGTTGATGGACAAGTGTTTACTAAAGATGAAGCTTATGTTATTCCTACCAATCAACAACAATTTAAAATTATAAAAACTGTTTTTGAAAAAACATTTGATTATAAAGACAGTTTGTTTTACGACATAACATCTTGGACAATGCCTCTAGCATTGGGACTTCAATATGCAGAAGTGAAAAACAATGTTTCAGCTTTAATGGGCAATAAGATTATAACCAATCCTACTTTGCCTTTGCTTACACATCATATAAAAAATCCGTATGCTTATATTATAAAGTGGAACGAAATGTTTGCTCCAAAAATTCTTTACCAATTGCAACAGAAAGGAATTATAGCAAAAGTTGCAACACAGCAATTTATTGCTACAATCAACAACAAAGAAGAAGAGTTTGGGTATGGAACAATTGTAATACCTGTATCTATTCAAAATAAAAATGGTGAAGCACTGATTAATTTAATTGATGAAGTGGCCAACAATACTGGTGTAGAAATATTTGCAGTTTCAACAGGGTTGTCTTCTAAAGGAATTGATTTAGGAAGTGGAAGTTTAATGAATGTGAAAGTGCCTAAAGTAATGATGTTGGTAGGCAATGGTACATCTCCAACTGATGTTGGTGAAATTTGGCATTTGTTAGATACAAGATTTAAAATTCCTGTTTCAAATGTTGATGTAGAAAGAATCAACAATATTTCTATAACTAAATACAATGTAATTATTATGCCATCTGGTTCATACAACACATTGGCTAAAGATGCACAAGAAAAATTGAGAACTTGGGTTAGCAATGGAGGAACATTAATTGCAACAGAAGATGCTGTGAAAGTGTTGGCAACTAATGGATTTACAAAAGTTCAATTTAAAAATATTGAAGGTAAAAAAGATTCAACTTTAAACATGCCTTATTATTTGCGTAGCGATGAAGTAAGAGCAAAAGAAATGACAGGTTCTATTTTTGAA
This sequence comes from Chitinophagaceae bacterium, assembly GCA_018061385.1. Classification (GTDB taxonomy): domain Bacteria; phylum Bacteroidota; class Bacteroidia; order Chitinophagales; family Chitinophagaceae; genus UBA1930. Next base: position 2,806 of record JAGOUF010000223.1, read on the forward strand.
GCAAGTATAGATATTACTCATCCTTTATGTTATGGCTATAAGAAACCAACAGTAAGTATTTTTAAAAGTAGCAATTCGTTGATGTTGCAAAATCCAAATCCTTATGATAGCCCTGTGTTATTTACAGAAAATCCATTGCAAAGTGGTTATTTATTTAGAGGATATAAAGATAAAGTTGGCAATACTGCATCTGTTAATATTGATGTTTTGGGTAGAGGGAAAGTTATTTCAATGATTGATAATTTAAACTTTAGAGCTTATTGGTTGGGCACCAATAAAATATTTATGAATGCTATTTTCTTTGCAGATTTAATTCGTTTATAGGTACAATTTTTTTGTATTTAATTGTGTATTTTTTAAAATAGAACTATGTTAAAAAGAATATTGATTGTTGTTTGTACACTTACGTCATTGTTGGTTACAGCACAACAAAAAAACCTAGATTATGATGCTGTGTTTAAAAACACTGCAATTGGAATTTATACACCCTTGCCAAGTTTTGTTAGGTGGATTGATAATGACAATGCTGTTTTTGCAGAACGGAAAGAAGGGAATAAAAGACCAACAGAATTTATTTTAAATATTGCTACTGGGGCTAAAACAGTTTTGCCAGATTCGTTACTTGAATTAAAACAAGCTGAAAAATTATTGGATGGTGCTTTGAATGCAACAAATTCGCCCAACCAAACGATGGTTGCTTTTACACAAAAAAACAATTTGTATATAAAGCAAGTAGGAACAAATAGTACAAAACAACTTACGTTTGATGGTAGCGATGTAATTTTAAATGGCTATGCTTCTTGGATTTATTATGAAGAAATCTTGGGCAGACAAAGCAGATACAAAGCCTTTTGGTGGAGCAATGATAGTAAGTATTTAGCCTTTATGCGTTTTGATGATACTGAAGTTCCTATGTATCCAATTTATGTTAATAGTGGTCAACATGGATATACTGAAAAAACGAGATACCCAAAAGTGGGCGATAAAAACCCAACAGTAAAAATTGGGATTGTAGAAATTGAAACAGGCAAAATTACTTGGGCTAACTTTAATGATAAAGAAGATCAATATTTTGGAATGCCCTATTTTAATCCCAACAATGAGTTGTGGGTTCAATGGATGAATAGAGGACAAGATGAATTAAACATTTTTCAAATTGATAAACAATCTGGGGCTAAAACACTTGTATACAAAGAACAACAAACTACTTGGATTGATTTAGACGATACAGATAGAATTGAATTTTTATTGAACGGGAAACAATTTATTTTAAAGAGTGACAAGAGTGGTTGGTATCAATTTTATTTACACGATATTTCTGGCAAACAAATTAATGCAATTACCAATGGCAATTTTACTGTTGGTTCTATTGTGAAAATTGATCAAAATAAATTATTTTTTACAGCAAGAAAAGAACATTCTGCACGGTGGGATTTTTATTCGGTACAATTAGATGGAAAAAATTTACAGCGACATTCATTTGGAGATTTTTCATTTTCAAATATTCAATTATCACCAAAAAATAATTATTTCATTGCGAATTATAGCAATACTTCAAACCCTGCAACATTGGCTGTAGTTGACTTAAAAGGAAATATAAAACAAGTTATTGGAACAGCAAAAGGTGAGAATTTCAATCAATATCAACTTCCTAAAAAAGAATATTTAACTGTTACAAGTACAGATGGGTTGTTTCAATTGCCCATTGTGATTACTTATCCAATCAACTTTAATCCCAATCAAAAATATCCTGTATTAATGAATGTTTATGGTGGCCCAAATGCTGGTAGAGTATACGATACTTGGAATACTTCACTTACTGATATTTGGTGGGCACAAGAAGGCTTAATTCAAATTAGTGCCGACAATAGAAGCAGCGGACATTTTGGAAAAGTTGGCATGAATTATATTCATAGGCAATTGGGTATTTATGAAATTGAAGATTTTATGGCTGTTGGAAAATGGATTAAACAACAAACTTGGAGCGATACATCTAAGCTGTGTATTACAGGAGGAAGCTTTGGTGGTTACATGACTTGCATGGCGTTAACTTATGGTGCTTCTGTATTTAATTATGGTATTGCAAACTCATCTGTTACAGATTGGAAATTGTACGATACACATTATACTGAACGTTTTATGGATACGCCAAACGAAAACCCAGAAGGCTATAAAAAAACAAGTGTACTGCAATATGCAAACATGTACAAAGGATT
>JAGOUF010000224.1 GCA_018061385.1 Chitinophagaceae bacterium
CCCGATATGCAGAAGAAAACAAGAATTAACCACAATACACTATGTACAGGGTTTTTGCTTAATACCACCATTAAGGCACTAAGTATTGCCAAGCCACTTAAAATCCAAAATAATATTTGTACTGTATTCATTTTAAATAAAAATTAAAAATTAAAAATTAAAAAAGTGCTTCCGCTTTTAATTTTCAATTATCATTATTTCTTTTCCCCTCTTGCTTTTGCATATTCTTCTGGTTGTGTTTTTGGGTTGGGAATTAATAAATTATCCTTTCCATAAACAAACCCTTTTCTTGTATAATTAGCTGGTGCAAATGTTTCACTTAAATAAATTGCATCTTTAGGACAAGCCTCTTCACACAATCCACAAAAAATACAACGCAACATATTTATTTCGTACTTGGCAGCATATTTTTCTTCTCTGTATAAATGTTCTTCTCCTGGCAAACGTTCTGCAGCTTCCATTGTTATTGCTTCTGCAGGGCAAGCCACTGCACATAAACCACAAGCAGTACAATTTTCACGGCCTTCTTCGTCTCTATTTAAAACATGTAAGCCTCTAAAAACTGGACTAAATGGTCTTTTTTCTTCAGGGTATTGAATGGTAGGCACTTTCTTAAACATGTGCTTAAAAGTGATTATCATACCCTTCATAATATTCCATAAATAAATCTGTTCAAGAAAACTCATTGGTTTTCTATCAACCGATTTTGCTCTATTTGTTAATGCCTGCATAACCACATTCCTCAAAAAGGAGGACACTCTTTTTTATTTGTTTGCAAATATATTTTTTGTTACCAACTAAACAACTTTATTCAACGTTCTCGGTGTCACTCACTTCAAGGTTCTGTTCTTTATTTACCATAAACCACAAAGGTTTTATTAAATAAACTATACCTGGAATGATGAATAAAATCACTAAAACTAAAACAACCCAAACAAGATTTTCTGCTATTGCAGAACTCTTATTTTCAATTCTATCTTTCAACCTTAATAAAAAACGAAGAATGTACAACCCTACCAAAAAATAGAAGAAGTAGTTCATGCCTTTCTTCCATACTGGTTTTACACCTTCATCTCGTCTTAAACTTTTCCATTTCATAGAACTTAAAACTTAAACCCGTTGTGTCTCCATAAAATAAAAGCTGCTGTTACAACCATGTTTAACAATGCCAATGGTATCATTTTTTTCCAGCCTAAATTCATTAATTGATCATATCTAAATCTTGGAATCGTCCATCTAATCCACATAAACACAAAAATAAAAATTACCACTTTTGCCATTAATGTTCCCACTTGTAACAAGGCTGTTAAGTTGCCCAAACTACCAGCATACAATTTAGCATCGTCAACAAAAGGAATATCGTAACCACCAAAATATAAAGTTGCCATTACAGCACTACTCATAATCATGTTTATGTACTCAGCAAATAAGTAAAAACCCAATTTCATGGAAGAGTATTCTTGGTGGTATCCAAAATTTAATTCATTTTCAGCTTCAGGTAAATCAAAAGGCGTTCTATTACATTCTGCCAATGCACAAATAAAGAACAGCAAAAATCCAAATGGCTGATATACTACATTCCACCAACCAGTTTGTTGGTCTTTTACAATTTCTCCTAACGACAATGTGCCAGTTACCATTACCAATGCAATTAAACTTAAACCCATTGCCAATTCGTAACTAATGGCTTGAGAAGCTGCACGTAAAGCTGCCATTAAACTAAACTTATTGTTACTTGCCCAACCACCAATCATAATGCCATACACACCCATACTTACAACAGCAAAAATGTACAACATAGCAATGTTTACATCGGCAATTTGAAGGCTTATTTTCCTATCAAACAATTCAATTGTACCAGCCCAAGGTATAACAGCACAGGTCATAAGAGAAGCAGTCATTGCCAAACCTGGCCCTAAAATAAACAACCATTTACTGGCATGTGTTGGTATAATTTCTTCTTTGGTGAACATTTTAACTCCATCGGCCAATGGTTGTAATAAACCAAATGGACCAGCACGGTTAGGGCCTGGTCTATCTTGTAAAATAGCAGCTACTTTACGTTCGGCAAACGTGGTATATAAAGCAACTCCTAAAGTTGCAAAAACGATGATTACAATTAAAGCTAATTTTTCAATTAACAAAAAAGCGTCCAATGCTAATAATGTCATAACTATTCAATGTCTTTTAATATAATTTCTATTTGTTCTTTCAAAATAGGAATATGCTCTGATGCAACTTCCCAAATTAAATCGTAATTAATGCCAAAATATTCGTGCACTATAATATTTCTCAATCCCTTTATTTCTGCCCAACTAACTTCATTGTACTTTAGTTTTAGCTGTTCAGTAATATTAACAGATGCTTCTCCAATAATTTCAATCCATTTTACAACTGCAATTCTAAGTACATGATTGTCTATAAAAGATTGCTCATTACTATTGCCAATTGCAAGTTCAATTTCTATACAACAATCAAGCATGTGCTTTAATCGTTGTGTATCGCCTAAGCTACTTTTCATAGATAATTAATTTGTCTTCATCTATAAATGGCTTTAAATGCTTATTCACCCAAGCATGGCTAACTATATCAACTTTCTTATTGAGTTTATTGGCCAAATCTTCATTCCAAAGAAAATATTGCATACCCAATTTTTTATTCTTCTCAACATCAATTAAAACATCTACATCACTATTTTCATCAGCTTCACCTCTTGCATAAGAACCAAATAACCAAACTTTAGATACAGGTTTATCTTTAAAGAAATCTGCAATTGCTTGTTTTATATATTCTTTAGATAAAATCATTATTTAAAATCGTTTGAATGAGCTGGTCTATCCAATTTACTCAACTCAATATTTGTTTTATTCACTTCACTCACACTGTGTATATCCATCAATAATTTTGGACTTCTTCCTTTTAAAATCTTGGGCATTGTTTCCTCAGGTTTTGTTACACCAACATAATGACCTTGAGAAATTACCGAATGACGATTTACATTTGTTGGCCCTTCAATTGTCCAATCTGTAACTTGTTTTTTATCAAATCTACATTCATTACAAATCCAACCAGTTTTGCCATTGCTGGCTTCTTTCACTTCGCCCCACTCATCTTTTCTTACAGTTACTCTAAATACTTCATCACCTCTCATCCACAATTGTGCTTCACCACAACATTTTGGATTGCCACAATCTCTATGAGCATTTACTGGTTTAGTAAACCAAACACGATTTTTAAATCGGAACGTTTTATCTGTTAATGCACCTACAGGGCAAACATCAATTACATTTCCAATAAAATCGTTTTGTAAATTCTTTTCAATCATGGTAGCAATTTGGGCATGATCCCCTCTATCTAAAATACCATGTTCTCTTTTTTCTGTTAATTGATCTGCAACAAATACACAACGATAGCAAAGTATGCAACGTGTCATGTGTAATTGAATTTTATCGCCTAAATCTACTTTATGAAAAGTTCTTCTTTGAAACTCATAACGAGTACCTTCTTTGCCATGCTCATAGCTTAAATCTTGCAAATGACATTCGCCAGCTTGGTCACAAATTGGGCAATCTAACGGATGATTGATTAATAAAAATTCAACTACACCATTTCTTGCATCCAATACTTTGTCGGAAGTAATGTTTTTTACTTCCATGCCATCCATAACTGTTGTTCTACAACTTGCTACCAATTTAGGCATTGGACGTGGGTCTTTTTCGCTGCCCTTGCTTACTTCTACTAAGCAAGTTCTACACTTACCACCACTACCCTCTAATTTGCTATAATAGCACATTGCAGGTGGTGTTACTTCGCCCCCAATTTTACGAGCAGCATTTAAAATAGTTGTTCCAACAGGAACTTCAATGGTAATGTTGTCGATTGTTACTTTAAATAAGTTATCCATAAAGTCAAAAGTTAAAAGTCAAAAGTCAAAAAATATTACTGACTAGACTTTACTATTATTGAACCAATAATTTTAGATATTTCATCCGCCTCTTTAATCAACTCTTTCACTTTCAGTTTAGGAACCTCTATACTCTCTGCAATTAAACACAACCAATATTTAGTTTCGTTGGCCGATTTAAGAGCTATCGAATAATAGTTTTTCCAATCTTTTTTAGAACTACCTGCTTTACCTTCTACAACATTGGCTCCAATTGATGTTGCACTTCTTAATAGTTGGTCGAACATAGAGTGAAATATTTTTTCATACTTGCACTCTTTTATAAAACCTATAACCTCTTTAGAAAAGTAAAAACACCTATAACTAATCTTGTAAGGTTTTTCATCATCATTCAAAATAAAACTTTCAAAACCCTCACTCATTTATCACTAGTTTTTACTTTTGAATTTTTATTTTTTACTTTCTCTTTAAGCTACTGGCACATGAATTTCATCTGCATAATGTCTCAATCCATAGTTGCTGGTTAAACATTCTGGATTGTTGATATGCCATTCAAATTCGTCTCTAAAATGTCTGATCGCTGCTGCAACTGGCCAAGCTGCTGCATCGCCTAACGGACAAATGGTATTTCCTTCAATCTTTCTTTGAATATCCCACAACAAATCGATATCGCTAGTTTTGCCTTTTCCTGTTTCTATGTTCCAAAGAATTTTTTCCATCCAACCCGTTCCTTCTCTACAAGGAGAACATTGACCACAACTTTCATGACGATAAAAACGAGCCAATGTAAACGTGTTTTTTACAATACACTGATCTTCATCTAACACAATAAAACCTCCACTACCCATCATGCTACCTGTTGCAAAACCCCCATCACTTAAACTTTCATAGTTCATTAATCGGGTTTCGCCTTTTGCTGTTTTAAGCATTAAATTGGCTGGTAAAATTGGCACTGATGAACCACCCGGAATACAAGCTTTAAATCTTTTTCCATTGGCAATTCCGCCACAATATTCATCACTATAAATAAATTCTTCAACGCTAATGGTCATATCAATTTCGTACACACCTGGCT
>JAGOUF010000225.1 GCA_018061385.1 Chitinophagaceae bacterium
AATACCTATTTTGGTGAACAATGATTGCCATGTGGTTTTAGCTGCACCACAAGAAAGTATGAAAGATTACTTTTTTAAAAATGCCGATGCCGATGAAGTAATTTTTATACACGAAGGCACTGGGAAATTGCTTACTCAATATGGTGAAATTAGTTTTGGCTATGGGGATTATTTGGTAATACCAAGAGGTACAATTTATCAGATAGAATTTGATACTGACGCAAACCGTTTGTTTATTGTTGAAAGCTTTAGCCCTATTCGTTATCCAAAAAGATATGTGAGTAATCATGGGCAATTGTTAGAACACTCCCCATTTTGTGAAAGAGATATAAGAACCCCGCAAAATTTAACTACAAAAGATGAGCAAGGTGATTTTGTAATTAAAACAAAAAAGAAAGGCGTTTTGTATGGCTTGCATTATGCCAATCATCCTTTTGATGTGGTGGGTTGGGATGGCTGTTGTTATCCTTATGCTTTTAGCATTCACAATTTTGAACCCATTACAGGTCGTGTACATCAGCCACCACCAGTGCATCAAACTTTCGATGCTCATAACTTTGTTATTTGCAGTTTTGTACCACGTTTATACGATTATCATCCTCAAGCAATTCCTGCACCATACAACCATAGCAATATTGATAGTGATGAATTGTTGTATTATGTAGATGGAGATTTTATGAGCCGAAAAAATGTTACCAGAGGAATGATGACTTTGCACCCTGCAGGCATACCTCATGGACCACACCCTGGAGCAGTAGAAAAAAGTATTGGTAAAACAGCAACACAAGAACTGGCAGTTATGGTAGATACTTTTCACCCATTAATGCTTACCAAACAAGCATTGGAAATTGAAAATGAAAATTATACCATGAGTTGGGCAGAGTAATTATAAAACAAGGAAGCTGAATAAAAATTTTGTTCAGCTTCCTTTTTATTTGGCCTAAACTTGCTATTTGTTGTTTACTGAAAGTATATTTTAAAATGGTAGCTTTTTTAAAAGATATAAGAAATAGAGATGCCGTTTAGAAATGGATTAAATGAGTAATCAAACTTATTGTAGATTGTGCCTTTGTCTGGACTTGGTGCTACGTAATCATTGTAGTGAATGCTTGTAAAACTTAGTCTAACAAAATAAAGTTGTAACAAGAATTTGTTTTTAAACAAATAACTTATTCCTATTGGTGCAGCAATAACTGAATAATTATCCGTTTTTTGAAAAGTTGTAGCAGTTACAATTGAAGCTACTCTCGTTTTTCCATAAGAATAGCCTATGGAATAATTTGAGGAAAAAAACAAGTTGGGCATAATTGATTTAAAATAACTACCAGATACAGATAAACCATACTCATTATCTGTTTGAGAAATATTCCTATCAGGAGTAGAACTATTGAAAGTACTACCATGCCGATAACTATATGACAAGCCAGCACTCAGTAACCACCTCTTACTAACCATTCTTCCAATTGATGTATTTATACTAAAGTCGTCAAACTTGTTTCCATTATTTTGAATGGCTCCAGACATTGGCTTATATATCAAATTAGAGCCGTATAATGTTACTCCTCCTACCCACTTACCCTTTTCTATTTGTGCAAGTGCAGGTTTAAAAAAGTGCAGGCAATAGCCATGCACAGTACTATATATTTTCTCATTTTCATAAATTTAATTATATGGTAATATTTCAACTATTACAAAAAGCCTGTTAAAAAAGCTTGAGTAACAAGTAAATACGTAGATACCAATTAAAACAAAAATTCTCTTCGGCCAATATTCCAACGAAACCCTGCAGAAATCATATTTACACTACTTACACCTTTACTCATTCTATCAAAATTTCTATACATGTAAGACACATCGAAAAATAAATTTTCTTTTAGCTCATAGCTTGCTAAAAAACTAACCATAGTACAAGTGGCAACATCACCTGTAGTGGTTTTCCAGCCATTGTCAAATGAACGTGTTTGATTAAATGAAAATATATTGCTACCAAAATTTTGGTTTACATTATTTACTGCACTATCTAACCCTTGCTTGTACAACATCAATTTCATTTCAAAATACAAAGGTTTTGTTGCTTGATAACGTACAATACCAATATACTCTTTAAAGTTTGCACCTAAAGGATGTGCCAATGGCTGGTTGTAATGGTTGTAGCTACTAAACGAATCAGTTGAAGCATACATAAACGGACGAACCACATTTGTTTCTACTTGTACATCTAAATTTTTTACCCCAAATGCATCAATATATTTCACCCCAATTTGATAGCCAAATCTGTTGCCCCACCAATCGTTTTTTAATTCATCTGTTTTTAGTTTATCAACCATAAATTGGCTGTATACTTGTATACGTTTTGCAATATTTAATTTAGCATCAAACCCTACGTAAGATTTATCGTTTTTATTGTCTGAAAAACTGGTGTACATAATTGGGTTAAACAATGGCAAACTCAACTTATCTCTTTTACCCAACATAACACCTTCAAACAAACCAATATTTAACCATCTTGTAGGCTGATAACTTAAATAACTGGCTCTAAAATATTTTCTTGGATAAATTCTATCACTTCCTGATCGTCTATAAGAAACCAATTCAGAAAAAATATTTTGGTACTTGAATTTTCCAAAATATGTATTCACTTTTACAAACATATTATTGGTACTAAAATCGCTTAAGAATAAACTTCTATAGCCATTGCCAATAAAGTTTCTATCATAAGCCAATTGCATATCCATAAACTTTGCTACTTGCCAAGTAACGCCACCTCTTACATCAAAATAATCGAAACCACCTACTTTAAAATTCTTAATATAACCAGCACCAGGAACTGCTATAAATTTATTTCTCCAGTCTTGTACGTACGTTGGTTGGCGTTCTTGGTTTTCGGTAAAGTAAAAATAGAATCCAATTTTATTGCCAATAATTCCTCTAACATTTACACCACGTTGGTTAATAAAAGTACTTTGTGTATTGCCAGCTTTAGAGCCTTGTTGAAAATTAAAAATTGGGTTGGCAATTAAAATAAAATCGCTGTTGCGTTTATCTATCATATTGGCCCTATTCACATATAAACCTTTGATTAAACTTTTTTCGGCAATGTAAATTTCTTTGGGTTTACTCCATTCGCTATTGGCCATTAACAAACGCTGCATATTGTATTTATCCAACTCTGTTAAATGCTTTGTGGTAGAATCTTTTGTTGCATACAAACTATCCAATTTGTCTACCTCATTTACAACCCATTTTCTATTCAATGGTTTAAAGTTGGAAAAAGACAATTGTTTAGTTCTTGTTTTTATTTCTAATCTATTCAACAACCATTCTTCTTTTCCACCTGGTGTTAAGTAAACACTTTGTGCTTGTATTGCATTCGTGGTTAAAATGAGTGTGCAAATAAAAATATATTGTAGTAGTTTCATTCTTGTTGTTTGTACTGCTTAAAAATCAAATTCTCTTTTAGTAATATTCCATCTAAAGCCAAGATTTATCATCGTTGTATTTTGCGATGCTCCTTTTGTAAAACTTACATTTCTAATGGTAAAGCCTGCATCTAAAAATAAATTTTCACTTAATTCATAAGCTCCATTTATGTTCATATAAAAGCAATTGGCTTTATTGCCTGCACCAATTTGCCAACCATAATCTGTTGGACGAGTTTTGTAATCTCTCAAAATATTATTGCCAAAATTTATACCCATTGTATCTTTTCCTTGAGTATAATACATGATTTTACTTTGCAAGAATAATTTTTTGAATGGTTGATAACGTGCAATTACAATATACTCTTGAAACCCTGCACCTAAAGGATGTGCCAATGCCATATTGTTGTTGCTATAGTTAGAAACAGAATCGTAATGTGTGTACGTAAAAGGCCTAGTTCTATTGCTTTCTAGCTGTAAATCCAAATTTTTAATTTTAAACGCATCAACATATTTTACACCAATTTGATAGCCAAATTTATTGGCCCACCAACCACTATTTGCTTTAATTTCTTTCAATAAAAATTCATCTAACAACACCTGTCCATACACTTGAAATTGCTTACGAATATTGGCCTTTAAGTTTAACCCAACCAATGCATTATCTGGGCTACCACTTTGTTGTTCCATTGCTCGTAAAAAAGTAAAAGGCTGCAAATAATTTAATTCAAATTGATTTTGTCTGCCAAAAACAACAGCATCAAAAATGCCTATGTTTAACCAATTGGTAGCGTTGATACTTAATGTATTAATACGTAAATATTTTTTAGCACTTGCATTGTTTACGATACCAAATTGTGGTGTTAACTGCATGTATAAATTTTCGAAATTAAACTTCCATAAACGAGTATTAATTTTAAAAAATAAACTGTTGCCACCAAAATCACTGAGTAGCAAACTTCTATATCCATTGCCAATAAAATTTCTATCATATCCAACTTGCATATCAATAAACTTAGCCAACGTCCATTGTGCCGATGCTCTTATATCGTAGTATTGAACAGCATTGCTATCGGTAAAATTGTAATTGCTAAACCCTGGCACTGCATGAAAAGCTTTAGTAAAATCTCTAACATATAAAGGCGTTCTTTCTTTATTGCCAGTTGCATAAATATTAAAAGCAACTTTTTTTGCAATTAAACCTCTTGCTGTTAAACCTGCACTCATTGAATACAAAGACTGATTGCTAGCCGACTCTAAACCATACTGGTATTGAAATGCAGGATGAATGGTCATGAAGAAATTAGGCTTATTGATTTCAATTAAATTAAATGCAGTTTTTTTATTGTTGAAAGATGAGGTTGAACTTGTGTACTCTTTATGAGCCATTAAATAACGAGTAATATTGTATTTATCGATTATAGTTATATTGGCAGCAACTCTGTTTTTATTGCGTTGTAAACTATCTAATAACTCAATTTCATTTACAAATAATTTGGTGTTATTGGGCTTTAAATAAGAAGCGTTGAAACCTTCCAATCCAGATTTTATTTCTA
>JAGOUF010000226.1 GCA_018061385.1 Chitinophagaceae bacterium
TATAAATTTTAAGATCATCCAATGCTCCATTAAACCAAAGTTCTCCACCAACACCAGTTCCTAATTTAAATTGATTGCTACTATTTATTGTATTCCAAATTCTTGCATTCGTACCAATTAATACTCCATTTTTATAAATCCTACTATTTGTTCCATCATAAGAAAATACATAATGATTCCAAGTGTTCAACGTATTAGCATCTGATGCATCATGATTGTTATTATATCCCAAATGATAGGTTAGAGTTGAAGAAATAGAAGCACCATTAGCATTACCTGCAGATTGTTGCCCATATGCATACAACATATTGTAGTTATTTACATTAAACGAGTTTAGTTTTACCCAAACCGAAATACTTCTTGCAGTACTGCCATATGGCAAACCAGTAATTGTAGCAATTGAACCTGTATTATTAATGTTTAAAGCACTATTGGGGTTACCTTTTCTATCTGTAACAAACGATGTTCCTGCATTGCTTGCAAACGAAATGCCACCAGCTTGGTTGGTATAAGTACCATTGAACTTAAACTCTTGCAATAAATCACTGGTAACTTGTGCATCAGAAACATGCACCATAAATACAACGAGTATAGTAGTAAAACATAATTTTTGAAGTAACATTATTTTCATAAAATCTAATTTAGAAAATAAAAATAGCTAGGCGTATTTGTGGATTTGTTCTGCGTTTTACGAAACCGTATTTTCAGTTTACCAAAATAATGATAGTTCTTATAAACTGTATTTACTTTGCATGTAATGAAATGTTGGATACTTTATATTGTTTTTGTATTTACACGAATTGTCTCTTCTGCACAAGATCCTGTTTACAGAAGTATCAATAATTTAAATGGACTGCCAAGCAATACTGTTTATAATGTATTGCAAGACAAGCAAGGCTTTATATGGATTGCACACGATAAAGGTTTAACCAGATACGATGGTAAGCAGTACAAAAATTATTATGCACCTACACAGCAAGGCAGGAGTTTAAGTAATATCAAAGAATTACAAAACACTATTTGGTGCCAAGATTTTGCAGGAAATTTTTATTATACCAACAACGATTCTTTACAAAAAGAAACAAGACTAAATGGTTTTGGAGCCTATATACCCGCTGTTGTTTTAAATAGTAACATCATTGCAGTTGCTAATTATAATGGGGTGTCTTATGTAAATACAACTACAAACAAAGCATCATCAATTGTACAAAAAAACAAAGGCATTTCGTCTTCTTTTAGTAATGGGAAAGTCATAATGTATGCCAGCGAAAATCAACTATATGAATTTGATGGTAAGCTTATAAAACTTATACATCAATTACCAATTACCACACCTATTTTTTATTTTTTACAACAAATACAAGGCAATTATTTTGGTATTACAAAAGATCGTTACCCCTATATTCATCAAATAGAAAAAAATAATACTAAGCCAATCAATGTTTTGCAACCTGGCTTATTAATACAAGATGTAAGTGTTATTAATAATGAAATATGGATAAGTACAAGTACAGGTGCATATTGTTTTGATACAAATTGGAAACCTCAGTACAACGGAATGTGCTTTTTAAAAGGTAATAGCATTTCGAAAGTTATTAAAGACAGAGAAAGTAATTATTGGTTTAGCACATTAAACAAAGGCATTATTGTAGTACCCGAAATTAATACCAAGCTTTCTAAATATAATGATGAAGCAATAACATCTTTAGCCTCCGACGGCAAAAATATTATTGCTGGTACAGCTAATAATAATATTTTATATTTTAACGAACAACAAAACAGTTTCTCCCAAAATTTTAAAGGCAATTCGAACAGTGAAATAGTAAATATTTTTTACGATTCAGCTAAAAAGCAAACACTATTTAGCTCTAACAAAATTTATAGTTTGAATAGTAGTGGCATCGTAACGCAATTTGCATCAACTGCAGGCAAATGTGTGATTACACTAGATGAACATTTTTATGTAGCAGCCTATTCGGGAGGGGTTTCTTTATTGAGAAGAGACAATAGTAATGCACCAGTTCCTGCGTGGTTAAAAGCCATTGGTTGGACAGGCAATCATTATCCAATTTTAGATTTTGCAACCCGTGGTCGATGGGTTTTGTACAATAGTAAAGACAGCATTTTGTATGCTGCAACATCGAACGGATTGTACTTTTTTTCACCAATAAAAAAAGGAAAAATCACAATTGCAGAAAAAGATATTTATGCTTCTCAATTATTGCTTACTGAAAATGGTATGTATGCAAGTACTTTTTCGGATGGATTGATTTTTATTGACAAGCAACATAAAGCCATTGTAGTTAATAATAAGAACATCAATAAAACCATTTATAAAATAAAACAAGATGGTTCTTATTTGTGGATGCTTACAGATGGTTTTTTGCAGAAATATAATATTGCCAATAATACAGTAACCAATTATACCTATGCAGATGGTTTACCCAAAGCAGAAATAAAAGACCTATTACTCTTTAACAAAAAAGTTTTCCTTGCAACAAGCGATGGCTTGGTTGTATTTAACGATAAACTGAATAGTATAAATACAGTTGCCCCCAACTTATTAATTAATCAAGTTTTAATAAATAACGAAGTAGTAAAATTGGCTAACGAGTATCAACTAAGCAGCACCCAAAATAACATTGATATAAATTTCTCTTTGTTATCTTTTAGAAATAGTGATAATGCTGAAAAAATAGAATATAAAATAAACAATGGCAATTGGCAATCACTAACAAATGGTAATCGAACATTGAGTTTACCTTCTTTAGCTCCAGGCACTTATTTGGTTTCTTTTAGGGCTTTTAATGAAGATGGTGTTGGTACCAATAAAAACATACAATTACTTTTTTCTATTGCAGCTCCTTTTTATAAACGAACTTGGTTTGTGGCACTAATGGTATTAAGTGGCATGGCTTTGGTATTTACTTTTTTCATGTTCAGGGTACGTAATATTCAACAAAAAAATGAATTGCTTTCACAAAAAATATTATTGGAACAAGAGTTACAGCAAAGTTTATTATCGTCTATCAAAAGCCAAATGAACCCTCACTTTTTGTTCAATGCATTAAATACTATTCAATCTTATATATACACCAACGACAAAGAAAATGCAAGCCAATACTTAGGTAAATTTTCGACACTTACCCGAATGATATTAGATATGAGCAATAAAGAAATTGTAGCCTTATCTGAAGAAATAAAAGCAATAAATCTTTATTTAGAATTAGAAAAACTTAGATTCGAAGACAAACTATTGTACCATTTTTCAATAGATAATAACATTAGTACCGAAACTACTTTTATTCCATCTATGATTATTCAACCATTTATAGAAAATGCTATTAAGCATGGATTATTGCACAAAAAAAATGATTGGCTACTAAACATTACATTTAATAAAAAAGACAATCAATTGGTGGTCTGTATCGATGACAATGGTATTGGTCGAAAACGAAGTGAAGAATTAAATAAACACAAATCCAAACATCAAAGTTTTGCATCTAATGCCAACCAAAAGAGATTGGCTATTTTAAACAAAGGATTACCCCAAAGTATTGCATTGGAAATTATTGATAAAGTAGATGTTCATGGCAATGCATTGGGCACTTCGGTAATTATGCAAATTCCATTTTCTAATAAATAGTTACGCTAAAATTATTACACTTGTAAAATGAAATGCCAATTTGGTAAAACAGAATTTCCTTTTAACAAACAAGTACCTTTTTTTGTAGTATGATAAAATGTGTTATAATAGATGATGAGCCAAAGGCAAGAAAATTGTTAGAAGCAATTATCCAACAATATTGCCCCTCACTTTCTATAGAAGCACTGTGTGAAGATTTACCAACTGGTATAAAAGCAATTAAAAAGTACAGTCCCGAATTAATTTTTCTAGATATAGAAATGCCTGGTCATAGCGGATTAGAACTAATGGATTTTTTTAATGCCGATGAAATAAATTTTTCTATCATTTTTACAACCGCTTATAATGAATATGCTTTACAGGCTTTTAAACTATCGGCAATTGATTATTTATTAAAACCTATACAGCACCAAGAATTAATGGATGCTGTTGAACGTTATACAAAAACTAAATTAATAAAAAATCCACTTCAATTTAAAACACTTCAAGAAAATTTAAGTACACAAATTAGTTGGGAGGATAAACGAATTGTTGTACCCAGCGGACAAACCCTACACTTTATTAATCCTACAGATGTTATTATGCTAAAAGGAGAATCTTCTTACAGCGAAATACACCTTGCTAATGGAGTCAAAATGCTGGCCAGCAAAAATTTAAAGCATTTCGAAGAAGCACTATCGGCTTTTCCATTTTTTTATCGTTGCCACAAATCTTACATCATCAACACAAAATGTGTATTACAATATGTTAAAAGTGAAGGGGGCTATTTAAGCATGAAAAATAACCTAACAGCCTCCATTTCACCCGATAAAGTCGATTTTTTTCTCGATCTAATGCGTTAAACAGTATAAATTATCCAAACTCATAACAATTTGTTTTCTTACACACTTGGCTGTACAACAAAATACTTCTATTTTCGCCGTCCAATTAATCGTAATTGGATTAACAATATTTGTTCACAGCCTTTAAATTTCTATTTATCATGGCCGTTAAAATGAGATTACAAAGACACGGAAGCAAAAAACGCCCTTTCTACTTTATAGTAGTGGCCGATGCCCGTGCACCAAGAGATGGTAAGTTTATTCAAAAAATTGGAACTTACAATCCATTAACTGTTCCTGCAACAATTCAGTTAGACCGTCAAAAAGCGTTAGACTGGTTGCATAAAGGTGCTCAACCCACCGATACAGTTAGAAGAATTCTCTCTTTCAAGGGAGTGTTGTTTTTAAAGCACTTATTACGTGGTGTAAAACTTGGTTTATTTGATGATGCAACAGCAATGACCAAATTCCAAGCATGGCACGAAGAACATGAAGCAAACGTAAAAC
>JAGOUF010000227.1 GCA_018061385.1 Chitinophagaceae bacterium
TAAATTGGCCGAAATGGCCATTCGTATTTGGGTAGGCGAAAGTGCTTTATATAGAACTGCAAAATGGATTGCCGATAAAGAACATGATTTACTTGCCGAAGGAAAACCATTTAATGAAGCATTGTTAGGTGCTGCCGAAGAGTTTGCAATTGAGTGTGCCATGCTAAAAGTTTTTGGCAGCGAAGTGTTAGATTATGTAGTTGATGAAGGTGTACAAATACATGGAGGAAACGGTTTTAGCGATGAATATTTAATTAGCAAAGCTTATAGAGATTCTCGTATCAATCGTATATACGAAGGCACCAATGAAATTAATCGTTTACTAACTGTGGATATGGTTTTAAAACGTGCCATGAAGGGTAAATTAGATTTAATGACACCTGCCATGAATGTGCAAAAAGAACTAATGAGCATTCCTGATTTTGGGAATGAAGACGAAGGTGTATTTGCAAAAGATATTAAATACATCAATAACTTTAAAAAAGCAATTTTAATGGTTGCTGGTGCAGCAGTGCAAAAGTTAATGATGAGTTTAGATAAAGAACAAGAAGTTTTGATGAATATTGCTGATATGTCTATTGAAACATATCATGCAGAAAGTGCTTTATTACGTGTAATGAAGTTGGTTGAAAAGCAAGGAGAAGCTGCAACTTCCATACAAATAGATATGATGCGTACTTATATGTACGATGCTGCAGATAAAATAAACAAAGCTGGTAAAGATGCATTGAATAGTTTTGCAGATGGCGATGAGTTGCGTATGATGCACATTGGCTTAAAACGTTTTACTAAAGTTGATCCTTTTAATAGTAAAGAAGCTAGAAGAAGAATTTGCAACAAAATGTTAGAAGCAAATAAATATTGCTACTAATTCTCAATATAAACACATGAGAAGGAATCCCGTTTTTTAACGGGATTTTTTATTTACCAAATTATACAGATATTGTATTCGTAACTTTAATTTTTTTTGAAAAAAGAATGTATGCACCCTACTAAGTATTTAAAATATTTTAATTTATTTTCTTTGTTTGATACCAAACGAACTAGAGATATTTTAAAAGTGAATCAAACCATTAATACACAACGTACCGATGCAACAACAGTTACTGTTGACGTATATGAATACACACCTGAAACTTTAGAGTTTCATCATTTTGAAAACATACAAGAAGCCTGCACTTTTGAAAAGAATACAAAAAATACTTGGATAAATATTGATGGAATTAGAAAAAACGATGTTGAATTAATTGCCAATCATTTTGAAATTCATCCATTGTTTGTAGAAGATATTTTAAGCATTGGTTCTCGCCCCAAAATGGATGAAACAGAAAACTATTTATTTTGTCAATTAAATATGTTGTACTTCAACGATAAAACTGGCGATGTTGAACAAGAACAAATAAGTATTCTACTGGGCAAAAATTTTGTTATCTCTTTTCAAGAAGATCCAACAAGAGATGTATTTAATGCCATTAGAGATAAACTTAAAATAACCAATAGCAAATTAAGACAAAGCTCTGCCGATTATTTATGCTATGCTTTAATTGATATGATTGTAGATCATTATTTTTTAGTAATGGAAAAGCTAGCGGAACGTATTGAATTGCTGGAAGAAAAAATTATTAGAAATAGCAATACCAGAACATTGGCAGAAATTAACGACTTTAGAAAAGAGTTAATTGTACTTAAAAGAAATGTTGTACCTGTAAGAGATTTAGTAAATGGTTTTATAAAAAGCGATAGTGCTTTGTTGCAAGAACGTACTACTAAATATTTTAAAGATGTATACGATCATATTTTACAAGCAAACGAATTTGCCGAAAACTATAGAGATATGATGATGAACTTGCAAGACCTTTATTTAAGCAATGTAAACTTAAAAATGAATGAAGTAATGAAGGTAATGGCAGTTGTAACTTGTTTACTTGCACCTGCAACAGTAATTGGTGGAATTTTTGGAATGAACTTCGATGTAATTCCAATTGCACATCAAAATTGGGGGTTTTACAGTACAGTAGGAATTATGGTTTTTATTCCGTTGGTAATGATTATTATTTTTAAAAGAAGAGGCTGGTTTTAAATAATTGCATTATACATCATACAATTTTATTTGCTTGTGCATGATATAAAACCATAAAGGTGGTATTAAACTCAAGATCATCATTCCAGGATAACCTGTTGGCATTTGTGGCGAATCGTTGTGATGTCTTAATAGCTGGTATTTACGAGATGCCATATAATGATGATCGCTATGTCTACTCAATTCAAACAACATCAATCTGCCAATAATATGATTACTGTTCCAACTATGATTGGGCATTGCTCTTTCATATTTGTCTCCTTCAAGTTGCTTTCGTTTCAACCCATAATGTTCAATATAATTTACAGTTTCTAAAAGTAAAATTCCATTAACTGCTGCTAACAAAAAATACATTGTTCCTTGTAATCCAAATAACAAAAAAATAAGCCCTACAAAACAAATTTGCAGCAATTGCAATTGAAGCATTTCGTTGTACAAACTAAACACAGGTTTTCCTTTTTTCTTAGTTTCGGCATTGGCAATTTTCCAAGCATTTACGTAAGTAAAAACAATCGTTCTACAATAAAACAAATACACCATTTCGCCTTTTCTTGCACTACTTGGATCGTTTAAAGTAGCAACATGTTTGTGATGTCCTTTATTGTGTTCTATAAAAAAATGAGTGTACAACGATGTTAGCAAAGAAATTTTAGCCAAAGCTTGTTCAAAAAAAGTAATTCTATGCCCCAACTCATGTGCTACATTTATACCAAATGTGCCACACAATAAACCCATAGTTAATACTCTTGCAACTATATCTAATCCACTTAAGTTGGACTGTTGCATTTGATACAAAAAGAAGAAAACTGTAGGTACTTGTAACAAAACAATGGTGTACAAAATATAGTCGTACAACTTATCTTTTTTAACCAAAACTTCTTCTGCTTCAGTTAAATTTTGTTCATTGGGTTGTATCAATAATTCTACCAATGGAATAAAAAGCCAAGCATAAATTATAGCCAACCAACAAAGCCAACCAGTTTTTGCAAATGCAATAAAAGCAAACGCATATATAATTAAAGGAGATAAATATTTGTAAGCATTCGTTTTCATAATAACAGTTTAAAGTCAATAAAAGTTATTGTTTAGCAGTATCAAAACTACGATCTACTTTAAACTTAAAAGTGCCACGTTCTGCAGCAACCACTTTATAAATAATTTGGCGTACACCTATTGTATTTTTCTTTTCGGTTGTGGCAGAATCGGCTGTGTTGTAAATTGGAAATTTACGCAGCAATCGTCCATTTAACAATCTAAATACATCGCCTCCATCGTACCCAACTTTTAGTTTTTCATCGTCGGTTATATCAGGAAAAATAATGGGTAAAATACTTTTGTTATTGTCCGATGCTATGGCGAAAACAGTGCCTTTGCGTTTATCCCCATCAGTAAAAATATACAACAACAAATCAGGAAATCCATCATTGTTTACATCATCCACTTCTGCTGCCAATACCCTTCCTTTAACATCCAATTCAATATCATTTCGGTTTTCTTCAAACCCTAAAAGTGAAATGGTTAATTGATTTTTATCAATGTTTTTATTATTGCACACAACTTTATAACCCACTTTTCCAATTTTCATAGTGCTATCGTACTTAACTTTTTGTGCATTTCCTTTCAAACAAAACAACCCAATGCACACCATAAAAAAACTATATTTCATATTGTAAATTTCCTTGTTTATTGTACTTTAATAATCGAGAAAAAATCTTTCTGCTCTCCAAATGTAGCTATACCGTTGGCATCAAAGCAAAGCCATTTTGCTTCTTTATCAATATAGCCATTTTCATTTAAAAAAACCCAACGCTTATTAACTTTATCTAAAACATTACCACCAATTGTAGTAACAATGCCATTGGGTTTATCTACTTCTAATACAATATCGCAATGAGAAATTGCAGTTGAATGAATGGTGTTTAACGTGTATTGTTTACCACTTCTATTTTTACAAAGTAAATCGCCAGGCACGGGCCAAGCAACTTGTTTGTCAGTTGTATTGTAAGCCCAAAAAGGGATTGAATAATTTTGAGCAACTCTATTTTCTTTTGCCCAAATAATATATTGAGCATGGTTGGGTGCATATTTAAAATTGCTACCAATACCAGCAGTTTGCATACACCAACTTATAAATGCTGCACTCCAAGGATTTCTTTCTTGCCAAGCAAACTTTTTTATTTCTTTGGTAGATGGATGAATATTAATGGCAGACCAATATGATTTTATTTTTTCAATGGCTGTATAATCAGTTTCTATTTTAATATTTGGTTCAGTCCAAAAACAATATTCTTCTTGTATAATATTCAATAATTTTCTTTTGAAAAAATCAACATTCAACTTTTTCAACTCTTCATCTTCTACTACACCCATATTTGCAGAAGTGGTTAATTGGCTAACAATTTTTATTTCCGTATTTGTTACACTATTGGGCAATAGTGTATTATTATTTTGTTGGGCATTAACAGTATACACAGCAAAAAAAAGTATCAATATTAAATATTGTTTCATCTTTTTATTTTGTATGAGCATTAAATATACTATTCTCAATTAATTTATGCAAACATTGCATTGAATTTTATGAACAAACAAGCTAAGTAAAAACATTAACGAATACAACCATCAATCAATTCAATTAGCCCATACTTTTGTTAAAATAAATTTACGTTGAGCTTAAAAATACATACCAAAGATTTAGTTAAAACCTATAAAAATAGAACTGTTGTAAACCATGTTAGTATTAGTGTACAACAAGGAGAAATTGTAGGATTGTTGGGTCCAAATGGTGCAGGAAAAACCACCAGCTTTTATATGGTAGTTGGTTTAATTAAACCAGATAAAGGCGATGTTTTTTTAAATGAAATTAATATTACCGAATTGCCCATGTACAAA
>JAGOUF010000228.1 GCA_018061385.1 Chitinophagaceae bacterium
TAACTGCTATTGTTGGCATGAGTGGAAGTGGTAAAACTACTTTACTAAAGCTATTACTTAAGTTTTATGATAAATATAATGGAGAAATAAAAATTGGAGAAACCAATTTAAAAAATATATCACCCAGGTTTTGGCGTAGCCAATGTGGTAGTGTAATGCAAGATGGTTTTATTTTTAATGATACCATTGCTAATAATATTGCAGTAAGCGATGCAAACCCCAACTACGAAAAATTAGTACATGCTTGTACCGTAGCTAATATTTTACCTTTTATTGAAAGTTTACCCTTGGGTTTTAATACAAAAATTGGTGCAGAAGGCAATGGCATTAGCCAAGGACAAAAACAAAGATTACTTATAGCAAGAGCCGTTTATAAAAACCCAACCTATTTATTTTTTGACGAAGCAACCAATTCCTTAGATGCCAATAACGAAAAAATAATTTTGGAAAACTTACAAGATTTTTTTAAAAACAAAACAGTTATTGTAGTTGCACATAGATTAAGTACAGTTAAAAATGCTGATAACATTATTGTATTACATAAAGGTGTTATTATAGAACAAGGTACACATATAGAACTTACAAATAAACGTGGTGAATATTACGAACTAGTAAAAAATCAATTGGAATTAGGAAATTAATAAATACTGTGTAATGCCCTTAGAATCAAAAAAAATAGAAAATAATTTGCATTTACGCAGTAGTAGCGTAAATGATATTATATCTCAACAACCTAGCTTTTTAATACGTTGGGGTATTACTATTTTTTTTGTAATACTAATACTTTCAATAGTTGGTTGCTGGTTTGTAAAATACCCAGATATTGTAACTATTCACACAAAGCTTACTTGTTTAAATGCACCTAAAGAAATAAAAACTAAAACTGATGGTAGATTAATAGCCCTTTTTGTTCAAGAGAATGAATATGTGCAAAAAGGCACTGTTCTAGGTTTTTTAGAAAGCCAAGCAAATCATTCAATTGTAATTAAACTTAGTAATTTAATAGATTCTTTAGCGACTGATTTAGATGAGAACTCTAACTTGTTTAATAAATATTTACCCACTTTTAATAAGAATGAATTATTAGGAGAAGTTCAGTTACAACATCAGCTTTTTATACAAGGTTATACTACTTATCTACAATATTTAAGTAATGGATTTTATCCTCAAAAAAGAAAAATGCTTATGGAAGATTTAGCTTTTATAGCTAAACAAAACAGCAACCTTTTACAGCAACAAGTATTACAACAGGAAGATGTACAATTACAAGAAGAAACTTTTGAAGCAAATAAAAAACTGCAAAAAGACAAAGTAATTTCTCCATTGGATTATAGAAATGAAAAAAGTAAATTAATAAGTAAACTCATGAGTTTGCCACAAATAAAAGCTGCTGTGCTAAGTAACGAAACAGCCAAGCATGAGAAACTTAAAGAAATTGCAGAATTAGACAATACAATTAAACAACAAACTACCATTTTTAAAGAAGCACTGAACAATTTTAGAGCAGTATTAAATGATTGGAAATTAAAATATTTACTAGTAGCACCAATAAATGGGAGGGTGAATTTTGTAACTTTTTTGCAAGCCAATCAACAGTTAGCCAATAACCAAAGTATTTGCTTTATTAATCCAGAAAATTCAGCCTATTATGCAGAAGCTGTAATTCCACAAGCCAATTTCGGAAAAATAAAAATTAATCAAAAAGTACTTTTAAAATTTGCATCATATCCATTTCAAGAGTTTGGTAGTTTGGAGGGAAAACTAAGTTTTGTTTCAACAATCCCTAGTGATAGTGGTTATTTGGCAAGAATAGATTTACCGAAAGGGTTAACAACTAATTATGATAAAACAATAATATTTAAACAAGGTTTTGTAGCTAATGGAGAAATTATTACAGAAAATATTAGGCTATTAGAACGGTTTTTTTATCAATTGAAATCTATGATAAATAGCAATTAAATGCTATCACAACTCACCTTCCAAAGCAATACATGACGTAACTCAAATTGCACATAAATATTTTACACAAAAAAAGCAATGAATATATTTTCATTGCTTTTTCTTAAAACCTATTACTGTATTTGATTACAGAGAATTTTACCAACTGTTTTTAACCACATTGTCTTTTTTATTAACAAACTTTATTCGTATTAGTTATTCATTTTTATAATTTAAAACGAAAGCCAATATACATTTCCCTGCCACGAGTAGGACCCCAAACTGATGAAGTGTCAAAATATTTACCAAATGGTATTTGCCAACTCACAATTGGTTGGTGTTGTCTAAAATCAAATAAGTTTTCACAACCAGTATACACATCAAGATTTTTAAACTTGTATGTGAACTGCATGTTTACCAAAGCATAAGGTTTTGAAAAATCAGGTCGCTGAAATTCAACAGGATTCGATTTTGTATCAGCTAATTTTTGTTCACCAATCCAATGAATATTCATATCGAAATGAAATTTGTTGTTCAAAGGTTTGTAACTAAATGTAGCTAACACTTTATGTCTAGGATTAAATGGTAAAAGTATTTTTGTTCCGCTAACCTTTCTATAAACATCTAAATAATTATAGCCCGTTTTAACTTCAAAACGTTGCCAAATTTTTAAATACAATTCTGCCTGAAAACTATTGCTTATACTCGTTCCTGTAAAGTTTTTAATAATTGCTTTTGTTGGGTCACTGTCGTAATCTGGAAAAATTTGATTTTGAAAATTGGTTCTGTAATAATCAGTACTAAAATAACCAGATAGGTTATTGTTTTTAGTGTTGAATTTTTGAATAAAATTTATTCCATAATTAGTAGCTCTTTCGGGTGTTACTTGTTCTGCAAAAACAAGGTCTCTTGAGCTTACCAATAAACCAATATTCTCACTAAATAAGTTTACAGTTCTCCAACCTGTACCAATGCTTGCACGAAAAACAGTGTTGGGCGAAACATCGTATTTCAATAAAGTTCTTGGTGTAATTGTAAACCCAAATTGGTTGTGTTCATCGCCACGAATGCCAGCTATCCATGTGAGTTTATCTTTAAAGAAATACATCACATTTTCAGCAAAAATTCCTGGGATATTTTCTTTACGTTTATAATTGCCTGCATAAGTTCTTTTTAAAGTGGTATCAGTAAATGTAATGCTTTCATTGAGTTTTAAATGTCTATAACTAATACCCGTTTTTAATGAATTTTTTTGTGCATACAACAACTCATATTGCAGGTTGCCATAAATATTTGTTTGTTGTGCATTATAATTTACTGTTCCAAAAAAAGATTCTTGATTTTGATAAAATGATGACGCTAAGAAGGTTATTCTGTGGTTATCATTAAAACGATAAGAAGTTTTTGTCCAAATTTCGGGTTGGGTAATTTTAACCGTTTGTCCATACACATTGGTACTTCCTTTATCACTTTTTGGATTATAAAAAGTTTGTCCACCATTGCGTTCTTCATTTAAAAAACGCAATCCAATTTGGCTACTCAAACCCCAATCTTTTTCATTGCCATATTTCCATTTATTGAAAAGCATGTAACGTGTAAGTTGCGGCAAATCAAGAAAAGTATCATTGTCTCTATCCACTTTATTTGCAGGCTGTACTGTATGCAATGCTGCAAGGCTACTCCACTTTTTTACCTTAAAAGTATAGTTAACGTTTACATGTTTTTCTAAAAAATTATTTACATAAACATTCAGCAATAGTTTATCGGTTTTTGTTGGTTCCTTTGTTTCAACATTAATTTGTCCGCTAATACTTTCATAGCCTTGTAAAACACTATTGGTTCCTTTTGATATGGTGATATTTTCAACCAATGTTCCTGGAATTCCACTTATGCCATACGTGTATGATAAGCCTTGTATCATGGGAAGTCCATCAATTAAAACTTGGTTGTAAACACCTGATATACCCAAAATTCTAAGTTCTTTTGAGTTGGTAATTACATTGGTAGTTTGTGGTTGCACAGTGGCTTGTGTTTCAAAGCAACCAGCTAAGTCGCAACAAGCAGCTTTCTTTAATTCTGATTGAGTAATAACTTCTGTTTTAATAGGGCTTATATTAGAAATAATGATTCCATTTCTTTTTCCTTGAACTACGACATCGTTCAATGGTTTTACCTCAATTAATTTAAACTCTACAAATGATTGATTGGTAATTTCAATTGTGTCTGAAATATATCCTACAAAACTTGCAACTAGTTTACTATTGCCAGTGTGTTTACTTGTAATTTCAAATAATCCTTTTTCGCCTGTTGATGCTCCAATGTTTGAGCCTATCCAATAAATGGTTGCACCAATCATTGGCTTTTTTTTGCTGTTGGTTACTTTACCTAAAATAGTTTGTGCAGTAATGCCAAACGGAAACAGTAAACCAACAATGAAAATATATTTTATCATTGCTTAAATGGTTTAAATACTGTATGATTCATTCAATTTAATGAATCATACAGTATCAAATATTTACTGTTTAATTTTATAAGGTCGGTCGTTTGGATTTTCACAACCTCCAGTATTTTCAATTGTTTTATTAATTTCTTTTTCAGTAACTAATATTGGATTGAATTTTATTTCAAAAGAAGAGGTTGTACCCATTTTTCCTGCTTTACAACTGCTTACACCAGTTAGTTTTTCTACGTTGGCAGATATTGTTTTTAAATCTGAAGAGCAAGTAATTCCTTTAACTTTTAGCTTAATGGTTTTCGTGCTATCTTTTGCTTGATTGGGATTTGTTGTTTGTGAGAAAGCATAGGTTGTTGTAGCCGTCAATAAAATAATAGCCAAAACAAATGATTTTATAAATTTCATTTTGTTGAATTTAAAATTGTTAACAATAAAATTGTGTTGCAATACAATTGTTGATGCAACAGTTGATTGTGTTAAACAACTTTAGGCGGTTGCCAAAAATCTGGAGCGTATTGAGAGGTAAATGTAGAAGTGTAATT